>CAZQXA010000079.1:0-5851 GCA_964597155.1 uncultured Dehalococcoidales bacterium | reverse complement strand
TGTCCTTCCGATTGACGACGCAGTGCGCGTCAGGACTGGTGAGGAAGGGGAGAATGCAATATGAAAAATATAGAAAAGGAGGGTTTTAAAATGCAAACCAAAAGTAGGGAGGAAAGCAAGCAATATGTCCTCAAGATGGCTGAGCAGCATGATGTCAAGTTCATCAAGCTATGGTTCACCGACATCCTGGGTATGCTCAAGAGTTTTGCTATTACTGTAGAGGAGCTGGAAGGTGCCCTTAAGGATGGAGTGGGCTTTGACGGTTCATCAATCGAGGGCTTTGCCCGTATTGATGAAAGTGATATGGTGGCTCTGCCTGACCCCGATACCTTTCGGCTTCTTCCCTGGCGACCCAAGGAACACGCCGCAGTAGCCAGAATGTTCTGTGACATACTAAAACCAGGCGGCGAGCCTTTTGAAGGCGACCCGCGGCTTGTCCTGAAAAAGAACCTGAAACGGGCGACGGATATGGGTTACACCTACAACGTTGGCCCGGAGCTTGAGTACTTCTATTTCAAGGATTCAAGCTGCACCGAGCCGCTGGACCAAGGGGGATATTTTGACATGGACCCCCATGACGCCGCAACTGACCTGAGGCGAGAAACGGTGCTTGCTCTGGAGGAGATGGGCATTGCTATTGATAAATCACATCATGAGGTGGCTACCAGCCAGCACGAAATAGACATGCACTACACCGATGCTCTGACCATGGCTGACAGCGTGATGACCTATCGGATAGTGGTCAAGGAGATAGCACTAAAGCATGAGGTCTATGCCACCTTTATGCCCAAGCCGGTCTTTGGCATTAATGGTAGCGGCATGCATGTCCACCAGTCCCTATTCAAGGGTGATACCAATGCCTTCTTTGACAAGAAGGGCAAGCATTATCTCTCCAAGGTAGCACTGGGCTTTGTTGCCGGGCTCCTGAAATATGCTCCCGAGATTACTGCCGTCACCAGCCAGTGGGTAAACTCATATAAGCGACTGGTACCTGGCTGGGAAGCACCGGTTTATATTTCCTGGGCAACACGGAACCGTTCTGACCTTATCCGGGTTCCCGAATACAAACCTGGCTTCGAGAATGCGACCAGGTTTGAGCTTCGCTCCCCCGACCCCGCCTGCAACCCCTACCTTTGCTCCAGTGTGATGCTGGCTGCCGGGCTGGCGGGGATTGAGGAAGGACTGGAACCGCCGGAACCAGTGGAAGAAAACGTATACCACATGAGTGAGGAGAAAAGAAAAAGCTTGGGCATAGGCACCTTACCTGCCAGCCTTTTGGAGGCAATACAACTCACGGAAAAGAGTGAGCTGGTGCGAAAAGCCCTTGGCGACCATGTTTTTGAGGCCTTTATCAAAAACAAGAAGATTGAGTGGGACCAATATCGGACTCAGGTGACCGACTACGAGCTCAAGAAATATTTGCCAGTGCTGTGAGCGGAAACCTGCTATGTTCAGCCTGATAGGGGAGTGGTATAATGGCTACGGTCTATCTCGAAGAGTTAAAAGAGGTCCGCATGATACAAGGTGCTGGTCCAGAGACAGAACGGAAGATAATGACCATTCTTAAAGTATTGAGTGAGTCTTCCGAACCGCTAGGGTCAATTACTGTTGCTAGAGAGTTGGCGCGATACGGTGTTTTTTTGAGTGAAAGAGCAGTCAGGTATCACCTGAGAATTACCGATGAGCGAGGTTATACTCGTTCCTTTGGTCATGACGGCAGAATGATTACACCCCAGGGGCTTGAGGAACTCAAGTCGGCGCTGGCGCCAGAGCAGGTCGGTTTCATCCTTGAGAAGCTTGAAATGCTAGCCTTCAACACTACATTTGACCCGCAAAAACGGACTGGAAAAGTTCCGATAAATACCTCATTCATTGATAAAGACAACTTCAAAAAGGCATTGGCAATAATGAGCGATGTATTTAAGACTGGAATTTGTGTCAGTGAGCTGGTAGCTATTGCGTCCGAAGGAGAGAGGCTTGGCTCGGTGATTGTCCCCAGCGGCAAAATTGGCTTCGCCACCGTGTGCAGCGTCGTGGTAAATGGGGTGCTTCTTAAGGCTGGCGTCCCCATAGAGTCCAGGTTTGGCGGAGTGCTTGAAATCAGGGATTCAAAGCCAAAACGCTTTACCGCCGTAATCAACTATTCGGGCACATCTCTCGACCCATCAGAACAGTATATTCGTGCCGGAATGACTAGTGTTAGCCAAGCGACTAAGAGCGGCAACGGAACAATACTAGCCAATTTCCGTGAAATACCAGCCCCGGCCCGAGCCATTGTTGATGAAAGGGTGGCTATGCTCAAGGAGGCTGGTATTAATGCGGTTTATGTATTGGGAAATACCAGCGAACCAGTGTGTCAAATTGCGGTGGGCCTGAATCGAGTTGGTATGGTGCTCCTCGGTGGGTTGAATCCGGTGGCGGCAGTATTCGAGGCGGGAATAGACGTTGCCAACATAGCCGAGAGTGGGCTTATCGATTTTCAACAGCTAACTAGCTTCTGGCAACTCCAGTAGCTGCCCAGAGCAAGTGACTTCGAGGTGACAGATGAGCCAAGGGGTACTGTTGACTAGGGATCTTGGGTTCCTACGTGTTGGTGCCGTAGTCCCTCTGCTTCGCGTTGCTGATGTGGATTTTAACGTTGGAAACATTATTGACGCGATGAAACAAGCACAGAGTGAGGGCGTGCAGGTGCTGACCTTCCCCGAGATGGCGATGACCGGCTATACCCTTGGCGACCTGGTGCAACACCAGGCATTGCTTACGAAAGCTAAAGAAGGGCTGCACCACATACTGAAGGAAAGTAACGGAAACCCTCTAGTAATGATAATCGGGATGCCGCTTGATATTGAGCAGAAGCTCTTTAACTGCGCGGTGGTGCTTAACTCCGGACACATCCTCGGGGTCATACCCAAGACTCTACTGCCTTCCTACAAAGAATTCTATGAAGACCGTTGGTTTACCTCCAGCCTGGATGCTCACAGCGACAGTGTGGAACTTCTGGGGGAACAAGTCCTCTTCGGCACCGACATCCTCTTTGGGCTGCAAGGGATTCCCTCGGCCCTCATCGGGGTGGAAATCTGTGAAGACCTTTGGGTGCCGCTATCGCCTCATGAGCACCAGGCTCTAGCCGGGGCAACAGTGCTTATTAACCTCTCCGCTAGCAATGAGGTGCTAGGGAAGACAGACTGGCGCCGGATAATGGTGTCTTCTGAGTCTGGTAGATGCATCGCTGCCTATTGCTATGTATCTTCCGGCATCGGTGAGTCGTCAAATGATGTTGTCTACAGCGGGCATGTCCTCATTGCCGAGAATGGCACCATCCTTGCTGAGTCGGAGCGCCTATCATCAAGTCCTCAGTTTGTAATCTCGGACATTGACCTGGAGCGGCTGGCACATGACCGCCGCGTTTTCGCCAGTTTCCACGAGGCATCCCGACAAAAGAAGAACTTCAGAGTTGTTCAAACCGAGGTTTCAGACCCCGTTCCCAGCAGGTTGTGGCGAACCCTTGACCCCCATCCCTTTGTTCCAGCAGACCCGATGAGGAGGGCAGAGAGGTGCTGCGAGATCTTTTCCATGCAGGTGGCCGCTCTTGCCCAGAAGCTTTCGGGGGCAGAAAAGAGTCATCTGGTAGTCGGGGTTTCGGGAGGGCTTGATTCTACCCTAGCTCTCCTGGTTGCGGTGAAGACTATGGACTTCCTGGGACTGCCGAGAACCAACGTTTATGCCTACAGCCTTCCCGGTTTCGGCACTACCCGAAGAACCAGGGTTAACGCCGCAAAACTGTGCCACACTCTAGGCGTAAGCTTTGAACGAGTGGATATTTCCCGTACTTCCCGCTCTCATCTGAAAGACCTGAAGCACGATGGCCAGCAGGACGTAGTCTTTGAGAATGTGCAGGCTCGCTACCGGACCGAATTCTTCTTTAACAAGGCGAACCAGCTTGATGCGATTGTGCTGGGAACAGGCGACCTTACCGAAATTGCCCTGGGGTGGAGCACCTTCTCCGGCGACCAGCTTTCGCATTATCACGTCAACACATCTGTGCCCAAGACGTTAGTTCGTTTCCTGGTGCGGTGGGTCGCTGATGAAGAGCTAGCTGGTTCGCCGGCACAAAAGGTTCTGTATGATGTCCTTGAGACTCCGATTTCCCCGGAGCTATTACCGGCAGAGAGAGGGCAGATTACGCAAAAGAGCGAGGAGGTTATCGGGCCAGTTGAGCTTGCCGATTTCTATCTCTACCCCTTCATTCGTTTTGGCACGAGACCGGGCAAGATTCTTTACCTAGCTAATGAAGTGAGAAAGCAGGGGCTCTTTGATGGCCAATACACGCTAGATGATTTACGTAGATGGCTAAAGACTTTTATTGAAAGATTCTTTGCTAACCAGTTCAAGAGGACGTGCTTTCCCGAGGGACCTAAAGTCGGCTCGGTGAGTTTGTCTCCTCGGGGGGACTGGAGGATGCCATCAGAAGCCCAGGCAAAACTCTGGCTTGAAGATTTGGAAGCGATGCATCTTAAACTGGGTCAGGTGACTGCCGTGAAGCTAGAATAGTCATCAACGCACTGGTGACCAAGGTTTAACCAAAAGTCCATTATGTTGTCTCGTGCCAAAGGGCAGGCGGTATGCGCTTGAGTGCCATTCGATATCGAAGCATACTTCATTTAGCCGTAAAATAGTGTAAAATAAAGAGTATAGCTCGCTCAAATACTAAGGGGAAGGGGGATAAAGGGGGATGGGGTTATAGTGTATAGCTATGCCAGCGGCGCCATGGTTAAGAGCTTTTTGGCAATCTGGGGATAGCGGGCAATAAACAGCAGTTCATCCTCGACCAGAGGCTTATGTGCCTCCACATTGGCGTACCTTACCAGCTCCAGAATCTCGTTGGCTTCCTCTTTGCTGGCAAAAGACACGTCCATCCTTCCCATCAAGTGGCTGAAGCCAGATATTCCGCTATACTGCCCGGCGATAATTTCTCTTCCCGTTTCTACCTTTACCGGCTCACCTCTGCCCAGTTCTTCATAACTATAAAGTTCATAGTTTTCCGGGTCTTTTAAGACACCATCAGCGTGGATGCCTGAGGAGTGGGCAAAGGCATTAGCCCCGACCCCAGGCTGGTTTATGGGAATCTCCACGTCAAAGGCATAGCTGGCAAACTTAGCTATCTTATACGCCTTAGATAATTTAATTGAACCAGCCAGCGAGTATTTCTCGGTGAAGCCTTTTGACTTTGTTACCGCCAGGATGGTTGCCACCAGGTCAGCGTTCCCCGCCCTTTCCCCGATGCCGTTGACGGTGGTATTGATATAAGCATCCTGGCCGCCGTCTATAGTTCCCCTGGCTCCGGCTATGGAATTAGCCACCGCCATCCCCAGGTCACCGTGGCAGTGTTGCTCAATAGGCAGGCCAACATTTTCCGCAAGCGCCCGGCAGGTTTCGTATATGGTAAAGGGGTTATCATAACCAAGGGTATCACAGTAGCGCATCCTATCCGCCCCGTGTTCTTTAGCCGCCAGCCCGAATTTTATCAGGAAATCCAGCTCTGTCCTTGAGGCGTCTTCAGCATTAACACCAATGCTCAGAACGCCCATAGCCCGGGCGGCATCAACCGCCGCCGTCATATCCTTTACCACGTCATCCTTGCTTTTCTTCAACTTCCCTTTTAGCATCTGGTCTGAGGTTGATATGGAGAGGTTCAGATGCTTGAGATTGGGTACCAGCTTAAACGCCGTCTCAACATCATCAGCCATAGCCCTCAGCCACCCTCCCAGACGGATAGGCTGGAGTACCCCCATTTCGGCCAGCTCCAGGTTAGCCTGCAGGTAGTGGGATTCGTGCCTGGTGGTGGGGAAGC
>CAZQXA010000078.1:0-5857 GCA_964597155.1 uncultured Dehalococcoidales bacterium | reverse complement strand
AAGTTCAACCTTATCTGCCTCGCCGGGGCGGGCATCCAGTGGGGATTGTTCATGCTCTTTACCCGTGTTTTCGGGGTGTACGACCTGCTCTCCAATTTTATCGGTATCGTCGTGGCTTTCCTCTGGAACTACTTCGTCAATAGAAACTGGACGTGGAAGTAAAGAGTAAGCTTTACCGCCTTTATAAGTGGGAATACTTCTGGCTTTGCCTTCTGCTGGCAGTTACCCTGGCACTGCACTTCATCATCATCGCCAACCCCCCGGAGCTTATTCTGGATGAGCAGCACTACGTTAACGATGCCAGGAATATCATCGCCGAGCATGAAACGACGCGCCTGGAACACCCACCCCTGGCTAAGCTCTTCATTGTCGCCGGAATAAAGCTTTTCGGCGATAACCCCTGGGGGTGGCGCTTTTTCTCGGTCCTATTTGGCACGGCCAGTATCGTCCTCTTCTATTTCCTCTGCCGCCGACTGGGTATGTCCCGAACCGCGACCTCAATAGCCACCTTTCTGCTGGCCTTGGAGAACATGACCTTCGTTCTAGCTAGCGTGGCTATGCTTGATGTCTATTTTTATACCTTTATGCTTGCCTCGTTTCTGCTTTATGTTTATCGGAAATACCTAGCCTCGGGGGTAGCCGTGGGCTTGAGCATACTAGCCAAGCTTAACGGCGCTCTGGCACTACCGACCATGTTAATCCACTGGCTTTTCCGGCGGGAGGGCCGCTCCCGGTGGTTTGCCCTTACCGTGTTTATGGCCCCGGTTGCCTTTGTCTTGCTGATGCCTCTGTTTGATTTGGCTATTGTCCAGAGCGCCGCGGCTCTGGAATGCCCGATTAGCCGAATAAAGGAAATGGCGGAACTGAGCGGTAGCCTTACCTTTGCCAACGTCACTCATCCCTGCCTCAGCCGTCCCTGGGAGTGGCTGATATTTTATAAGCCTATGGCTTTCTATTTTTCCCCCCATTACTCCGCCTCCATCAGTTATTCCCTCTGGGCTTTAATCATCCCCACCTTCGCCTACCTGGTCTATAAGGCGGTTAAAGGCAGCAACGCTGGGCTCTTCGGCACTGCCTGGTTTGCCGGCACCTTCCTGCTCTGGATACCAATTAGCATTTTTACTGACCGGGTTAGCTATGTCTACTATTTTTACCCAACGATAGGGGCTGTCTGCCTCGGCCTGGGGCTGGGCCTAGCCGAGCTCATTACCATTGCCCAGAAAAGGAAAGCCGGCAAGCTCAAATGGACTTTGCTGGCCATAGTCGTCTTCATTCTCTTATCTCACCTGGTATCCTTTATCATTCTCTCACCGGTTTTCCCGGTCTATCGGTACGGGTAGAGGCGTTGGGAAGCTTTTTAGTTTTCCCCCCACCCCTCGGCTACTTTAGGTTTTATTTCCCACCCAGCCCACCCCAAAGAGGCTAGTGCCTCTAAAACTCTCCAGCCCCCCTTTTTAGCGTAACCTTTTCTTCCCACCCTAACCCGCCCTCGGAGGCTTTACCCCCAATTTTGGGGGTGTTTTGAGAGGGGCGTTAGCCCCTCTCCCTTCTCTTCCCCCTCTCCTTTGAAGGAGAGGCCTGCTTGCGCTAAAGCTTCAGCGAAGGCAAGGGGACACAGGGGGTGAGGTAGATATAAAGCCCTTTTGCAACCAGCAATTCGGTTGCGCTATACTTGCAATATGAGCTTTGCCGAGCTTATAGATAAGGTTAAAGGCTATCTACCGCCCAAGAAGCTGGCTCTGGTGGAGGATGCCTACAACTTTGCCGCCAAGGCACACCAGGGGCAGGTGCGCAAGTCGGGCGATGCCTATATAGAGCACCCGTTACAGGTTGCCCTGATTCTGGCCGAGCTCCAGTTTGATGCCAGCGCCATAGCGGCAGCCTTGCTTCACGATGTTCCCGAGAACTGCGGCGTACCTCTTGCCGAGCTTAAAGCCAAGTTCGGCTCCGAGGTAGCTAAACTGGTTGATGGCACCACCAAGCTGGGCAAGCTCTCCCTGCATGCTCCTACTGCCGAGACCAGAGAGTCCCAGGCGGAGAACCTGAGGAAGATGCTAGTGGCTATGGCTGAGGACCTGCGGGTGGTCTTTATCAAGTTGGCTGACCGGCTGCACAATATGCGCACGCTGTCTGCCCTCAAGCCAGAGATGCAGCGCAGCATTGCCCAGGAAACACTGGAGATATATGCCCCCCTAGCCCATCGGCTGGGGATATGGGAGCTGAAGTGGCAGCTGGAGGACCTGTCCTTCCGCTATCTGGCGCCGGAGAGATACCGCCAGATTGCCAAATTGATCGTCACCCGCCGTGCTCAAAGGGAGCGCTTCATCGCTCAGATAATCAAGGTGTTAGAAGGGGAATTCAAGCGCGTTGACTTGAGGGCTGAGATATCGGGCAGACCCAAGCATATCTACAGCATATACCAGAAAATGCAGAGGTATGCCGCCCAGGACAAACACTTTGATGATATCCATGACCTTCTTGCCCTTCGGGTATTAGTCGGCTCGGTGGCTGATTGTTATAATGTTCTAGGTATAATCCACAGCTTGTGGCGCCCTATGCCCGGTGAGTTTGACGACTTTATTGCCAACCCCAAGCCGAATGGTTATCAGGCGTTGCATACTGTGGTTGTCTGTCTGGGCACAATCCCGCTGGAGGTTCAGATTCGCACCCGTGAGATGCATCATATTGCTGAATATGGCGTCGCCGCCCACTGGCGCTATAAAGAGGGCGAGAAGGAGGATTTGCACTTCGAGGAGAGGATAGCCTGGCTGCGCCAGTTGATTGATTGGCACCGGGAGCTACCCGGGGCTGAAGAGTTCCTGGAATCGGTTAAGACCGATATCTTCATTGACCAGGTTTTTGTTTACACCCCTCAGGGAGAGATAAAGGACTTGCCCAAGGGTTCCACCTCCCTTGATTTTGCCTATCGGGTTCACACCGAGCTGGGCCACCGCTGCATCGGGGCTAAAGTGAACGGCAAGCTGGTGCCCCTCAATTATCAGCTGAGTAACGGTGATGTTATCGAGATTGTCTCCTCTAAGGGGGATAAGGCGCCGAGCCGGGACTGGCTGAACCCCCACCTGGGCTACGCTAAGACCTCTCATGCCCGGGAGAAGATACGCCAGTGGTTCAGCCGGCAGGAACGGGAAGAGAATATCGAGCGGGGCCGCCAGCTTCTGGAAAAGGAGATGAGGCACCTGGGGATAAGGTCCACCGAGCGGGAGGAGCTGGCTAAGCTTTTCAAATACGATAGCCTGGATGATTTTCTGGCGGCAATTGGCTACGGCGGTGTTTCCACCCATCAGATAGCGGTGAAGCTATCCGCCCAGCAGGAGCCGCCCCCGGCGAAAGCAGAGGCTGCCCCACCCAAGCCCCCGGAGGCGACCATCCAGGTGCTGGGCATGGGCAATTTAGTTACCCACCTGGCGCGGTGTTGCCACCCTTTGCCCGGCGATAAGATTATTGGCTATGTTACTCGCAGTCGGGGGGTGACTATTCACCGCCATGACTGCTACAATGTGGTTTATGAGGATGAGAAGGAGCGACTCATTTCCGTGGAGTGGGGGCAGAGTGATTCCCTGTATCCGGTCAAGATCCAGGTTGATGCCTGGGACAGGGTGGGGCTCATCCGTGACATTACCACCATTGTCGCTGAGGAGGGGGTTAACATTGCTGATGTAAGCTCTAGCCACCATGACGACCATACCGTGGCTGAATATTTCACCTTGCAGACCAAGGGCCTGGCTCAGCTAAGTCGGCTCATGGCTAAAATCGATGGCATTAGAGGGGTGATTGGTGTCTCCAGGGTTGGAGACGAAGCCACTATAAAACCAAAACCCTCAACCTGAAGGAGGTAGATATTGCCAGTTACTAAATCGGCTATAAAAAGGGTAAGGCAAACGAAGAGGAAGAAGTCCAGAAATAAGCCCATTCTTAGCCTGTGCAAGAGCAACATAACCAAGGCGGAGAGGCTTATTTCCCGGGGCGAGCTTAAGGCAGCTGAGGCGGCGGTGGTGGTGGCTATCAGTTCCTTGGATAGGGCAGCGGAGAAAGGCGTCATTCATCCCAATAACGCCGCCCGCCGCAAATCAAGATTGCTGCGGAAGCTGAACGAAGCCCGGGCCTCGGCTCCGGCTAAAACCAAGCCCAAGGCGGCCAAGCCCTCCCCGGAAAAACTTGACTCGGGAGACTAAAGGGGTTTATGCTCCAGAGGATGCCATGATTTTATCTCAGTTTCAGACTGTTGGGCGTGACCTGTTTGCCAAGGGGCTGGTCTCCTCCCATAGCGGCAATCTGAGTATCAGGCTGGGAGAGCGCCTTATTATTACCCGCCGCACCAGCCGGCTGGGCTGTCTGGGAGAGAACGACATAATAGAGACCGGGATAAGTAAAAATGACCGCAATACCCCGCTGGCGTCAACAGAGTTAGCCGTCCACCGGGCTATTTATCAGGAGACGGCGGCTAACGCCGTGGTTCATGCCCATCCCCCCCATGCTGTTGCCCTGTCGCTGACTGAAACCGAGATTGTGCCCATTGATACCGAGGGTCTTTCTCTGATTGGCAAGGTTCCGGTCCTGGGCTGGAATATGGAGGTGAAAGCGGGGGGTCTGGCGGATATAATTTCCCGGGCATTACGAGAGCACCGCATTGTCATGGTTCATGGTCATGGCAGCTTTGCCATTGGCCAGCTTCTTGAGGAAGCTCATAACTGCACGGCCATGCTGGAGGAAAGCTGCCAGGTAATCTGCCTGCTCAAGTCGCTGCGGGTGGGCGTACCCAAGAAATAGACTATTTTTTATAGACCGGGGTGCACCAATCAAGGTATTTGGGGTTATCGCCTCTTATTGCCTCAGAGTAGAGCTTCTGTAGCTTCTTGGTTATTTCCCCGATTTCGCCGCCAGCTATCTTGCGGTGGTCTATTTCGGCTACCGGGGTTATATGAGCGGCGGTGCCAGTGAGGAAGCATTCTTCAGCAGTGTAAAGCTCAGCGGGGGCAACCTTTCTCTCTACGGTCTCCAGTCCCAGCTCCTCTTTGGCCAGCTTTATCACCGTATCGCGGGTAATCCCCAGCAGGATATGATTATCGCTGGCTGGTGTTACCAGTTTGCCGTCTAAAACTAAAAAGATGTTCTCGCCACTGCCTTCGGAGACATGGCCATCAGGGGTGAGCATGATGGCTTCATCAAAGCCCTTCTCTACCGCCTCTGTCTTGGCAAAGGCGTTATTGGCATAGAGCCCGGTAATCTTGGTGTTGGGCGGGATTACGTTATAATCAGGGCGCCGCCAGGAAGAGATGCCGCACTTGACCTTGTCCATATCCAGATAGGGCCCCCAGGGGAAAGCGAAGGCCAGGAAATCGCATTCCAGGTTATGCAGGCGCACCCCCAAGGACTCGGAGCTCTTATAAGCCAGGGGGCGGACATAGACATCCTCTTTAAAGTGGCACTTCTCCACCAGCTCAACCGTTATCTGGCAGAGCTCATCTATGGTATAGGGCAGCTCCATCTTTAAGACACGGCAGCCGTTATGCAGCCGCTGGTAGTGTTCCCGCAGGCGGTAGAGGTAAATCTGCTTTTGCTGTCTGTTCCAGTTGCCCCTGATGCCTTCAAAGACGGCAGTGCCGTAGTGGAGGAAATTGGTCATAACCCCTAGCTTGGCTTCAGCCAGGGGGACAAACTGCTTATGAAAGTAGGCGTAAGACGGCATTTATTTTTCTCCCTTTTCTGGTAGCGTTCATTATAGCGCATTGTCTGGAAATAAGACAAGTAGGACTATCGAGACTATCAACCTCACCCCCTTAATCCCCTTGCCTTCGCTGAAGCTTTAGCGCAAGCAGGCCTCTCCTTCAAAGGAGAG
>CAZQXA010000077.1:0-5932 GCA_964597155.1 uncultured Dehalococcoidales bacterium | reverse complement strand
ACCCTGAGTGTGACCTGGATTATGTGCCCAATGTAGCCCGCCGGGCCAAGGTTACCACCACCCTGTCTAATTCCTTCGGCTTTGGCGGTCACAACTCAGCCCTGGTCTTCCGAGAGTACTCCGAGGAGTAGATTTGAATCGTTACCGCTGGAATTTGCTGCCGCTGGTTACAGACGAACATCTGGCTAAAACTTCGGGTTTTGCCCCTTTAGTAGCCCAGCTTCTATATAACCGCGGTCTCACCGAACCCTCCCAGCTAGAGCCGTTCATCACCGCCGATAAGCGCCTCTGCGGCGACCCGTCCCGCCTGCCCGATATCCAGCCGGCATTAGCCCGGATTTACCGAGCCCTGCTCTCCGGGGAAAACATCGCTGTCTACGGCGACTTCGACGCTGATGGCATCACCGGCACCGCCCTGCTCGTCCAGGGGCTATCAAGCCTGGGGGGTAAGGTCATCCCCTACATACCCCACCGCCTGACCGAGGGCTACGGGCTGAATACCACCGCCCTGGAAAATCTTCACCGCCAGGGCATCAGCCTGGTTATTAGCGTTGACTGCGGAATTACCGCCTTGGCCGAGGTAAAGCGGGCAAACCAGCTGGGGCTGGATATAATCATCACCGACCACCACTCTCCCTTGCCTGAAATCCCGCCGGCCACGGCCATCATCAACCCCAAGCGAGCCGATTCAAGCTACCCCTTTTCCGAGCTCTCCGGCGCCGGGGTAGCCCTCAAGCTGCTTCAGGCTGTACTCCAGAGCCTGGGTAAAGAGGAGCAACTGGATGGGCTGATAGACCTGGCCGCCCTGGGAACGGTAGCCGACATGGCACCTCTAGCCGGGGAGAACCGATACCTGGTCAAGCAGGGTCTGAAGCTAATCAATGCCAACCCCCGCCTTGGAATCAAAGAGATGATGTCCCAGGCGGGCCTAAATCCAGGCAGCCTTGACGCCGAGAGCATTTCCTGGGTCATTGCCCCTCGGCTTAACGCCGCCGGAAGACTGGCCCATGCCATGACCAGCTATAAACTGCTTATGACCAAATCAACGCAGGAAGCATGTAGCCTGGCCGTATGGCTGGAAGAGAAAAATGCCGAGCGGCAAAGGCTGACCACCAAGGTTTTAGCCAAGGCTAGAAAGCAGGTATTAGCCCAGGGAATTTCACCCCTGCTGGTTGCCGCTGACAGCGACTATCCGCTGGGCATTGCCGGACTGGTAGCCAGCAGGCTGGCTGAAGAATTCTACCGCCCGACCATTGTTATCAGAACCGGCGAGGTGGTAAGCAGCGGTAGCGGTCGCAGCATCCCCGAGTTCAACATCATCCAGGCCCTTAACCAGTGCCATCGCCTGCTTTCCCAGTTTGGCGGTCATTCCCAGGCCGCCGGCTTTACCCTGCCCACCAAGAACCTGCCAGAACTCACCCGGCACCTCTCCCAGCTAGCCAGCGAACAGCTAGCCGGGGCTGACCTGCGCCCCCAGCTGAATATCGATGCCGAGGTCGCCCTACCTGCCCTTAGCGGGGATACCTTCAATGCCATCCAAAAGCTAGCCCCCTTTGGCCGGGGCAATCCCGCGCCTACCTTCCTAAGCCAGCGGACAGAGGTAGTCAACTGCCGCACCATGGGCAATAACGGGGAGCACCTTAAGTTCAGGCTGAAACAGGGCGGCGTGGTCTGGGAGGGGGTGGGCTTCGGACTGGGGGGCTACCGGGCTAATGTATCCTCTCACCTGGGTATTGTCTATAACCTGGAGGTTGACCGCTGGGGTGGGGAGGAGAGGCTCAGGCTCAATATCCTCGACTTTGCCCCCGCCAGATAAGCGCCTTTTCAAGCTAAAATCGGGCAGTTTTTCCCGCACTTGCCAAAACGGCCTCTTTATTGTATAATATGCACAGTGGTTTTTGTGTAGGTTATTACAAACTTAGTTAAATTGTTCAGATTTACTTTAAGTGTTGGATGACCGTAACTCTAACCAACTATTTATAAGAGAGGAGGTCATCCAATGAGTTTTGAAGACAAGTCTCTCCAGTGTTCCGATTGTGGGACTACCTTCACCTTCAGCGCTCAGGAACAAGAGTTCTTCCAATCCAAGGGCTATACTAACGAGCCCAAGCGCTGCCCCACCTGCCGTGAAGCCAGGAAAGCTCAGCGTTACGGAAATGATAGCTACGGCTACAGGTCCCGGCGCCAAATGTTCCCGGCAACATGCGCCGAGTGCGGTAAGGAGACCGAAGTACCGTTCGAGCCCAGAGAAGGCAGACCGGTGTATTGTAGCGAGTGCTACAGCAAAGTCAAACAGAACAATTAAGTCTAGTTTGAACTTAAAGTACATACATAGGCTGGGGAATACCTGGCCTATGTATGTCCCCACAAGAGGGATGGCACAATCCAACAAAAAGGGGGTAGCAATATGAATATCTATGTGGGCAACCTATCCCGCGAGGCAACTGAAGATGAACTGCGGCAAGAATTTGCCGCTTTTGGGGAAGTGGCATCGGTAAACATTATCAAAGACAAGTATAGCGGGCAATCCAGGGGTTTTGCCTTTGTCGAAATGCCTTCAAAGTCTGAAGCCGAAGCGGCCATTAGCGGCCTCAAAGGAAAAACACTAAAAGAGCGAACGCTTGACGTTAATGAGGCTCGCCCCCGCCCCGATAGCAGAGGCGGCGGCTTTGGTGGCGGCGGCAGACAGAGAAGATACTAATAGCCGCGCTAGCTATCATCATTTAAGCCTTGCTTCCCCGCCTTGAAGCCCGTTGCCTCCTCAACACCAGTATGGGGATGACAACGAGCAACACGATTATGGCTACCACCTGAGCCTCATGCAAGCCAAAGAGGAAGGACGTCCCGTCCCGCAAGAAATCAATGCCCACCCGCCAAGCTGAGTAAATACCGAGATAGATAAGAAACAGAGAGCCGTCGGGCTTAAAACGGTTCCTCAATTTGAGGATTACCCCAAAAAGGATGAGCAGAAATATAATCTCGTAGACCTGGGTGGGATGAACCGATACCCCCAGAGGAGCATAGCTCTGAGGGTCGGTATAGACGAAGCCCCAGGGCAGCGAGGTCTCTTTGCCGTAGCAACAGCCATTTATGGTGCAGCCCACCCTGCCTATAGCCTGACCCAGGATGATCGCCGGCGTCAGGAGGTCGGCAAGGTAACCAAAGCGGTAATGGATAAACCGGCTGCAGATCCAGACACCTATGGCCGCGCCCAGAATAGCCCCGTAGATAGCCAGCCCGGAAAAGCCGAATATCTCCCCCAGATTGGCACTATAATAATCCCAGAAATCAATAACATGGAGCAGCCTGGCGAATATAAAGCCCGATGGAACCGCTACCAGAGCGGTGGTAATAATAGTCTCGTAAGAAAGCTTGGCCCCCTTCTTTACCTCCCACATCATCCATAAAACCAGCACCAGCACCGCCAGGGCAACCATAATGCCATACCACCTGACGCTCACCCCCCATATGGTGAAGGCTATCGGGCTTATACTTATGCTAATCAATCTTCCCTCCTAAAAATCTAGGAGCACAGTGCCTGGACAAACTCTTCAGCATCAAAAGGAGCCATATCCTCCAGCCCATCGCCAACGCCGATGAAGAGGATGGGTATTTTCAGCTCGTCACAGATAGCCAGCACTATACCCCCTTTAGCCGTGCCATCCAGCTTGGCTAGAAAAATACCGGTTACCCCTACCGCTTCAGTGAAATATCTGGCCTGGATCAAGCCGTTCTGACCGGTAGAGGCATCAAGCACTAAAATTACCTCATGTGGTGCCGTAGTGTCAACCTTGGCCGCCACCCGCCTAATCTTTTTAAGCTCCTCCATCAGGTTAAACTTGGTGTGCAGCCTGCCGGCAGTATCAATAATCACCTCATGAGCGTTTCGGCTCCGTGCCGCTTCAATAGCGTCAAAGACCACCGCCCCGGCATCAGCCCCGGGCTGGTGGGCAACAACCTCAACGCCGATTTCCTCGGCCAGCTTTTTTAGCTGGTCAATAGCCGCCGCCCGGAAGGTGTCAGCGGCCACCAGGAGCACTTTCTTGCCCTCCTTCTTGGCGCGGTAGGCAAGCTTGGCGATAGAGGTCGTCTTGCCGCTGCCGTTAACGCCTACCACCAGCACAACCTTTGGTTGCGACGGCGAAACCGGTGCCCCAACCTCAATCTTGAGGATTTTAACCATTTCTTCCTTCAAGGCATCACGCACCGATGCTCCTTGCCCCAATTTGCCCTCTTTCGCCCTCTGTTTTGCCTGTTCCAGGAGCTTGGCCGTGGTATTCATACCAACATCAGCCGAGATAAGCAATTCCTCCAGCTCCTGCCATACCGCCTCATCAACGGTGGGGTGGTCAAAGAGGCGCATCGCCCGCCTAAACCAGCTATCGCGACTTGGTTTTAAGGCTTTCTCGATATCTTTCAACCCTATCCCCTTTATCCCCTTCCCCTTACAAGGGGAAGGGGAAGATTTTTTCTTAAGAGGGGCTTCGCCCCTCTTGGATTCTCTATTATAGCCTCCAGATGTACGCTCAAGCCTACTCTAGTTCTGCCCTAGTTTTGTTTCCTCTGGATAAAGTTTCTGGGCTATTAAACCTATTGGAATATCCCTTATTGGGCCATGAGTTCGCCATAATGTTTTAGGGTCGCTTAATATTTCCTTGAATATTTCAGGCTGTTTCTGTTTGCACTCCTCTAATCTAGTCTTACATATCTCTTCTAGAAGCCACTGTGCTTGGTCTTCGGCATCTCTTTTAGTTAAAGTAAGCGCAGTTGGAAGAATGACAATTGTTTTGAGACCGTCGTAGAATCTTACTTCCCAAACCTTACTTAAGAAACTTTTTCTAGCGACCTTAATATACCAACCGGGAAATACAACAGGCATTTTACTAACCCCTTTGGATTATCTCGTTTCAATTATATCACAATTGCAGGGAGTCACAGAGGGGCGATAGCCCCTCTTAAAAAATCTTCCCCCCTTCCCCTTATCAAGGGGAAGGGGATACAGGGGATGGGGTTGCTAAGAATATGTTTTAGGCTAGCTCTGGTAATATACAGTTAGTCACAATTATTTAGAACTTCGCGGATACATCTACCCAAATCTGCATCATCTATATTTCTACTCTTTGCCATTCCATATACATCTGGCTTCAGCACAAAATTGCCATATTTATTGACCTTTGTTGCACGAATAAAGAAGTTACCCGTTGACTTTTCTTGGTAGACTATTAGTTTTTTACTCTTCATCAATGTTATCCCCCTACTAAAGATGGTTTAGCAATCCCCCCAGTATTATCTGGGCTGCTCGCTTATCCAGGGGCTTATTATTATTGCCACACTTGGGCGACTGAACGCAACTGGGGCAGCCTTCTTCACAGGGGCACTCCTTGATTGCCCTTAGTGTAGTCTGCCATAACTGCTCCACCAGGTCAAAGCCCTTCTCGGCAATGCCGATGCCGCCGGGATGGGCGTCATAGATAAATATCTGGGGACGACCGGTATCGGGGTGGAGGGGGGTGGAGACCCCACCGATATCGTTGCGGTCGCAGAGGGCAAAAAGGGGCAGAATGGCAATAGCGGCGTGTTCCACGGCGTGCAGGCCGCCGGCAAAGTCCAGCTGCGCCCTGTCCACCCGCCTCACCACCTCCAGGGGCAGGTCAAACCAGAGGGCAACGGTGAAGAAACGCTGAGGGGGGAGGTCTAAGGGCTCTTCCCCGATTATCTCCTCGGTGAACTGCGCCTTCTTCTTGAAGCCAACCACCCTGGTGGTAACCTCGACCTCGCCCAGGTATACCCGGCTCTGGCGGCAGCTCTTATCCCGGATTACTTTGAGGATATGAAGGTCGGTGATTTCTTTATCCTGCGTATAGTAGTTGACCGTAACCGGTCGGGCAAAGGCGGTGCGGGCTTCCAGGTCAAGCTCCTCAACCAGATAAGA
>CAZQXA010000076.1:0-5952 GCA_964597155.1 uncultured Dehalococcoidales bacterium | reverse complement strand
GGCACAGTCAAAGTCAGCGAGCTTATGGAAGTGGAACGCTACTCTCATGTCATGCATCTGGTCACCAATGTCGAGGGTAAGCTCAGCCCTGACCTCACTCCCCTCGATGCCCTGAGCGCCTGCTTCCCCGCCGGTACTGTCTCCGGGGCTCCCAAAATTCGAGCTATGGAGATTATTGCTGAGCTTGAGCCGGACAAAAGAGGCCCCTACGCCGGCTGCGTCGGCTACTTCAGCTTCTCCGGCAATATGGATACCGCCATAACCATAAGGACTATTGTCCTGACCAAGGGAACAGCCCACGTACAGGCCGGTGCCGGCATTGTCTATGACAGCCTGCCGGCGCGGGAATACGAGGAGACCCTGAACAAGGCACAGGCATTGCTAAATGCCATTGAGCAGGCAGAGACTATGGAGATAAAGCCATGCTGCTACTGATAGATAATTATGATAGCTTCACCTATAACCTCTTCCAGTACTTGAGCGAGCTGGGAGAAGAGGTGCGGGTAGCCCGCAACGACAAGATAACCATCAAGGATATTGAAAGGATGAACCCGGAGCGCATTGTCATCTCCCCCGGTCCCTCCACCCCCTTAAACGCCGGCATATCCAATGATGTTATCGGCCGCTTCGGCGCTAAAATACCCATCCTCGGCGTCTGTCTGGGCCACCAGTGCATCGCCTATAGCTATGGAGGCGCCTTCGGCCCGGCCCAAAAAATCATGCACGGCAAATCGTCCCTTGTCTACCACAATAATAGCGGCGTTCTGCGCCGGCTGCCCAACCCCTTCCCCGCCATACGCTACCACTCCCTGGTGGCTGTGCGGGAAAAACTTCCCGACTGCCTGGAGATAACCGCCTGGACTGAAGACGGGACGATTATGGGCATAAAACACCGCCAGTACCCGGTGGAGGGGGTGCAGTTCCACCCCGAGTCCTTTATGACCCCGGTGGGCAAGGATATACTAAAGAATTTCTTAACCAAGGAGTAGACCAAAATGATTAAAGAAGCTATTAGCCTTTTAGTCGACGGCCAGTCACTCAATATGGAACAGGCCGCCGAGGTGATGGAGGAGATAACCACCGAGAAGGTAACGCCCGCCCAGTTCGGCGCTTTTGTTACCGCCCTCAGAATGAAGGGCGAGACCGCCGATGAGATTGCCGGTCTGGCCAGCGTGATGCGGGCTAAATCGGTGCGGGTGGAGACATCTGGGCCGGTGATTGATATTGTCGGCACCGGGGGCGATAACTCGCGGAGCTTCAACATATCCACTGCCGCCGCCTTTGTCGCCGCCGGCAGCGGGATAAAGGTAGCCAAGCACAATAACCGCGCCATGACCAGCCAGTGCGGCAGCGCCGATGTCCTGGAGGCACTGGGAATAAAGATTGAGCTTGACGCCGCCCAGGTGAAGGACTGCCTAGAGAGGGTGAGCATCGGCTTCATGTTCGCCCCCATGTTTCACCCCTCAATGAAGTTCGCCACCACCCCCCGGCGTGAGATTGGGATACGCACCATATTCAACATCCTTGGCCCGCTGACCAACCCGGCACTGGCTGAGTCTATAGTTCTGGGTGTGCCCAGCCAGGAACTGGGGGGGAAAATGGTCCAGGTGCTTGGCCGCCTCGGCTCAAAGCACGCCATAGTAGTCCACGGCTTGGATGGAATGGACGAAATATCGCTAGCCGCTAGCTCCAGGGTGTGGGAACTGCATGGCGGCCAGATAACCGATTACCAGGTTTCACCCCCCGACTTCGGGCTAGTCGCCGCCGGGGTGGAGACGCTGGCGGGAGGAACGCCCCAGGAGAATGCGGCTATGCTGCGCTCGGTGCTGGCGGGTGAGAAGGGGCCGAGGAGAAACGCGGTGGTGATGAACGCCGCCGCCGGTATCGTGGTCGGCAGGGGCACCAAAAACCCATCCGGGCTTGCCGCCTTAAAAGAGGGCGCCGTTATAGCCGTTGAGGCAATAGATAGCGGAAAGGCGCTGGATAAACTGGAGAAACTAATCATTTTGAGCCGGAGTTACAGGTAGAGAGCCATGTTTTTGGATAGGATTGTCGCCGAAAAGCTAGATGAACTAGAGCAGAGGCAAAAGATTACTCCCCTACCCCAGCTCAAGGCGGCCATTAAGGAAAAGCCCTTGCCCCTGGATTTAGCCGCGGCGCTAAAGGGTGATAGCCTCCGTTTGATTGCCGAGGTCAAGCGGGCGTCGCCCTCAAAAGGGGCGTTACGGCCCGACCTTGAACCGGTCGAGCTCGCCGAGACCTATGCCCGCTGCGGGGCGGCGGCAATATCGGTGCTCACCGAGCGGCGGTACTTCGGGGGGAGCGGGGCAGACCTTGAGGCTATCAGGCGCCACCTGCCCCATATTCCCCTGCTCCGAAAGGACTTTATACTGAAATCTTACCAGGTATTTGAAGCGCGCGCCTGGGGAGCCGATGCCCTGCTGCTGATTGCCGCCATACTGGATGAGGCCAAGCTCAAGGAGCTGCTCTCTTTGAGCCATGATTTGGGGATGCAGTGCCTAGTTGAGGTTCACAACGAGCCGGAACTGGAAAGGGCGCTTGCCTGTGACGGTAAGATAATCGGCATTAACAACCGAGACCTTGATACCATGACAGTGGACTTGAATGTTACCCGACAGCTTCGCCCCCTCATACCCCATGAGAGAATAGTGGTCAGTGAAAGCGGCCTAAAGAGGCGAGGCGATATAGATAAGCTCAAGGAATGGCGGGTTGACGCCGTATTAATCGGCGAGGCGCTGGTTACCGCCGATGACGTCGCCGCCAAGATAAAGGAGCTGTTTTGACCAAGATTAAGATTTGCGGCATTACCGAGGTCTCTTACGCCCGGGCGGCAATAGAAGCCGGGGCTGACCTTATCGGGGTGGTTCTTGCCCCCAGCCCGCGCCAGGTCAGCTACGATAAGGCGGCAGAGATAGCGGCCGCGGTCAAAAAACGCCTGCCGGTGGTGGGGGTATTCGTCAACATGCCCGCGGGCACGGTAAATAGTGCCATTGCCAGCTGTGGGCTGGACTGGGTGCAGCTCAGCGGTGACGAGAGCTGGGAGTACTGCCAGCAAATCGAGAGGCCGGTGATAAAGGCAATACATATAGCTGATGATTGGGACGAGAAAAGGCTTACCTCTCACCTGGAGGATGGCCAAAGGCGGCTCGGTTCCCGTGCCCCCATTTACCTGCTTGACACCTGGGCAGAGCAAAAATACGGGGGAACGGGGCAGGCCTTCGCCTGGGAGATAGCCAGAGAGGCGGTGGCCAAATACCCGATTATTATTGCCGGAGGCTTAAACCCGGAGAACGCAGGGCAGGTGGTATCAGGTTTAAGACCCTGGGGGGTTGATGTTTCCAGCGGGGTGGAGAGCGGCGGGGTCAAAGATATAGAAAAAATCAAGGCCTTTGTCCAGGCGGTGAGGTCGGCAGAATAAGGCCATAGAACATAGTCAAAGGAGGAAAAGTTAAGATGTTGGTGGTAATGAAAAACGATGCTACCGAAGCCCAGGTTAAGGCAGTGATTCGGGAAATAGAGAGCATGGGTTACCGTGGCGTGCCCATGCCCGGCGCCCAGCGCACGGCGGTCTGCATTATCGGCAACCAGGGACCGGTTGATGATTCAAGGCTGCTGGTCATGGCCGGGGTAAAAGAGACCATCCCGGTAACCAAACCCTACAAGCTGGTCAGCCGGGAGACGCAGCCGGAGTCGAGGACTATAGTCGTCGGCGATGTCAAGATCGGCCAGGGCAAACCGGTAGTGATGGCCGGGCCCTGCGCCGTAGAAAGCGAGGAACAGGCCCTTACCATCGCCCGCCTGGTGAAGAAAAGCGGCGCTGTAATTTTCCGCGGCGGCGCCTTCAAACCAAGGACATCACCCTACAGCTTCCAGGGGCTGGGAGAAGAAGGCTTAAAGATACTGGCTTTAGTCCGCCAGGAAACCGGACTGCCCATTGTAACCGAGGCTACCGACCACACCAATCTGGAGCTGGTGGAAAAATACGCCGATATTATTCAGATTGGGGCCAGGAACATGCACAACTACTCCCTGCTGCGCCACGCCGGCCATGCCTCGAAGCCAGTCCTCTTGAAACGCAGCTTCGCCGCCACCATTGAAGAGCTGCTGATGTCGGCGGAATATATCATCTCGGAGGGGAATAACCAGGTCATCCTCTGTGAACGGGGCATACGCACCTTCTCCGACAACACCCGCAACACCCTGGACCTGAGCGCCATCCCCTCCATCAAGGAAGTCAGCCACCTGCCCATCATCGTTGACCCCAGCCACGCCGCCGGCCGCAGGGACTATGTCATCCCCCTATCCAAGGGCGCCATAGCCGTCGGCGCCGATGGCCTGCTGGTGGAGGTCCACCACGACCCGCCGCACGCCCTCTCCGACGGGATGCAGTCCCTCTATCCGGAGCAGTTCGCCGAACTAATGGAGGAGATAAAGAATCTAACCAGATGAAAGCCAGAAAAGAAAGGGCAACCGAATACACTATCAAACTGGAGACGGCGAGGCACTGCCCGATTACTGTCGGCGACGGCATTATTAACCGGCTTGAGCGCTATTTTGACTTCAGCGGCTATTCCGGAATCGTCCTCATCACCGATACCACCGTCAAAAGGCTCTACGGAAAGAATCTATCCCGCTCGTTAGAGGCAACGGGCAAGAAGCTATATCTTCTCAAGCTTCCGGTGGGAGAGAAAGCCAAGTCGCTGAGCACGGTGGAACGGGGCTACCGCTTCCTGCTGGAAAAGAATATTGACCGCAAAGGGCTGGTCTGCGCTCTGGGGGGAGGGGTGGTCGGGGATACCGCTGGCTATATTGCCGCCACCTACCTGCGGGGGATTGACTATATTCAACTGCCCACCACTCTCCTCGCCCAGGTAGATAGCAGCATTGGAGGCAAGGTGGGAGTCAACTTCAGTAGCCTGAAGAACATGGTCGGCAGCTTCTATCAGCCGAGGGCTATTATCAGCGATGTCGCCCTGCTCAAGACCCTGCCGCCTCCAGAGATGAGAAACGGGCTGGCTGAGGTCATAAAATACGCCCTGGCTATGGACGAGGGGCTTTTCCATATCCTTGACCAGAAAAGAGAAGGAGAATTTAATGCCGCGGAACTGGTAGCTATTGTCAGGCGGTGCGCTTCTTTGAAAGCGGCTATAGTTGAGCTGGATGAGACGGAGCGGAGCGGGCAGCGGGCCATATTGAACTTCGGGCACACTGTCGGTCACGCCCTGGAAGCGGTGACCAAATTTCAAAAGTTGAGCCACGGACAGGCGGTGGCGGTGGGCATGGTGGCTGCCGCCAGAATAAGTCAGCAAACGGGCCGACTCGAGCCAGATAGCGTTGCCAGCATTGAAAGGCTGCTATCAAAGTTCGGGCTGCCCACCTATTGCCGGGGAGTAGAGCCGGCAGATTTAACCAGCACCATCCGCTTTGACAAGAAAACGACTCAAGGCAAGACAGGCTGGGTTTTGCTCGAGGGCATTGGCCAGGGGGTGACCAACCAGCCGGTAGAAGAGAGTATAATCAGAAAAACACTTAGGGAGATATGCCGATGAAAATTCTGGTGATTAACGGCCCCAACCTGAATATGCTGGGCAGAAGGGAAGCTGAGTACTACGGCAGCGACAGCCTGAAATCGATAGAGCAGGCACTCGCCGAGAAAGGCAAGGCGCTGGGCTGCGAGCTTGCTTTCTTCCAGTCCAACCACGAAGGAAGCATTATTGACTTTATCCAGGAGGAGACCAAGGGCGCCGATGGCATCCTGATTAACCCCGGTGCCCTCACCCACTACGGCTACTCCCTTCATGACGCCCTCCTCGATTCAGGACTGCCCGCGGTTGAGGTACACCTTTCCGATATTCATGCCCGGGAGGAATGGCGTAAAATATCAGTTATTTCAGATGTGGTTATCAAGCAGGTTAGTGGTCTTAAGACACA
>CAZQXA010000075.1:0-6027 GCA_964597155.1 uncultured Dehalococcoidales bacterium | reverse complement strand
TGGTTAGAGCACAGTCCTGATAAGACTGGGGTCTCTGGTTCGAGTCCAGAATGGCCCACCATAGAAATCCCGCCAAGAAAACTAGCAAGGAGAAGAGAGATATGACGGCGACAAAGTCGGAACTAGAGGCAGCACGGGAAGCAGGGAAGGTGGCGGCCAGGAAAGAACTGGGGAAATGGCTTGAAGCCAATATGCTCAAAGGCCCCTACCGCACCGTTTATTCAGATATCTTTCCCTCAATGATAGAGCGACTCAAAGAAGGCAAGAGCCTGTAACATTGCCCTCTTTTATATTCCTCTCCTTATAAGACTACCCGCCGGGGCCAGGGTTCTTCCATACAGGCGTTCCACAGGGTTTCCAGATAGGCATGGGTGTACTCCTTCTCGATGAGGTGGAAAAGGTAAGCCCCCCTCTCGGTGAGGCGGAAGGTGTTTCCTCTGCGGCGAGTTATACCCAGGAGGCGGAGCAGAGAGATCAGGGCCCGGACCGGGTAGGGCAGGCCCTGACCGAAGAGGGAGCGGAAAATGTCAGTGTCAATAGCCAGGTCATAACTGCGCCAGAAGAACCAATAAGCCATCTTGTCCCCGGTATTCAGCCGGGTAGCCAAAGCCAGCGGTGAGCCTTCTTTTACTGCCTTGATATATTCGGCTACCGAAAAGGTGTTGAGCTTGAAATAGTCCCCTATCTTGGAGGTGGCGCTGGCACCGATGCCGATAAAGGCGTCCCGGGTAACCGTCGTGTAGCGAATCGCCTCCGGCTTGTTGAAGCTCCAGATTGCTGTCCTCTGGTAACCGGCTTCCCGTGCTCTCTTTACTATTGCTTCCAGCATTTGCCTTTCCAGCCACCATGGTGACATGGCTACCCCGTTTTGATGCAGCTGTCTCCGGAGCGGGGTATAGGAGAAAGCTAGCAGGGGATAGGTTGATATCTGGTCGGCACCCAGCTTAAAGGCGGTTTCGACATCGGCTTCCGCCTCCTCCCGGCTCTGGGTGGGAATGGCAAATATCAAGTCAATGTCCACGGTGGCGAAGCCAGCCCCAAGAAGCCGTTCGCCGGCCTGCCGGGCCAGCTTTCCGTCGTAGTCGCGGCCGAGCATTCCAAGTAGCCGGTCATTGAAGCTCTGCACACCCAGACTGGCCAGACTAACGCCGTTGTTTCGGAGAGAGCGGAGAAGAGCCGGGCGGGCGTCCAGAGGGTTAACCTCAACGCCTACGTCATGCCCCAGGTGGAAATTACCGGCTATCCAGGACAGAGTCCTCTCTATTATCTCCGGCGTCATAGAGGGCGTGCCACCGCCAAAATAGACCGATTCGATATTAATATCGCCCCATAGCCTACGGTAACTTTCCAGTTCCTTGAGCAGAGCATCCTGATAGGCGGCGCTCACCTCCGGGTCGTAGATTTCTTTCAGGTAAGGGCAGAAGGGGCAGAGCTGGCGGCAGAAGGGCAGGTGGATGTAAAGGTTTAAGCTTTCCGGCTTGGCTGGCAATATGACCGGCTGGTGCTCAAAGATAAACGAATCTTTTCTGCCCGGGAAAAGCTGCCTCAGAATTCTGGGTAACAGGGGCCTCATATAGAGAATTATACCTCTATTCTTCTTTGCCCCAGTTCTGCATGAGCTGCTTCAGGCGTTGGGCGAGCTTGGAGTCGGTGCGCAGGCGCTCGATGAAGATGGGGCATCCTTCCAGCAGGGAGTTCTGGGCGGCTGAGGCCATGCTGGATAGGAGGTTTTGCATCCCCAGGTCGGCTTGCTGGCTGATGTTCATCTCCGGTGCCGAGGACTCTATCTGGCGGCGAATGTCCTCGGCGGTGAACCTCATCGGCATCACGCAGGACTTATACCAGGGGCAATCCTTGCACTGGGCTATAGCATAGGCTTCATCTAAAACGTCACTCATGTCTAGCCTCCCTTAGTCGGTTACGAGCTGGTTTAGGATATCCTCAATCGCTTCCTTACTTGGGAAAGCGCCGACCCTAGCATATTGAAGCAAGCCCTCTTTATCGATGAAGATGGTGGCGGGGTAGGCTGGGATTCCGTACCGGTCCTTTGCTAGCCATTCGCTATCCAGCAGTACCGGGAAGGAAAGGCTATAGCTTTGCATAAAGCTGGTTACTTCATCGGCGCTATCACCCACGTTGATAGCCAGCACCACCAGTTCCTCCTCGGGCCATTCCTCATAAATCTGCTGTATATAGGGCATTTCCTGGCGACAATATTGACACCGGATTTGCCAGAAGTTGATTAGTACTATCTTACCTTGAAGCTCGCTCAAGTAAGTGGTTTGTCCTTGGGCAGTCTCAAACCAGAAATCGGGCGCTGGCCCGCCTTTCTCGATGTCGGCAGCCGAACCTGCCTCGCAGCCGGTTATCGTGCTCATATTAATTTGAATGGGCTCGCCAGAACAGCCAGCGACTAAAAACACCGAGATTAGCATTACCGGCAATATTACTTTTAGCATTTTATTATTCATAATCTTGACCATTTTAGTTCCATTCTACTCCTAGATTATACCCTAAAACCAGCTCAGGGTGTTGGTCAGGGTGAGTATGCCCACCACTATGAGCAATAGGCCGCTGACAATATAGCTCCAGGTGGAGTAGCGCTGGATACGCTTTAATAGCGGCCTGAGGGAATCAAAAGCCACGCCTATAATAAGGAAGGGGATTCCTAATCCCAGGGAATAGACAGCCAGCAGGTAGGCGCCACGCCAGGCCGTTTCTGAACTCCAGGCAAGGGTCAGGATGCTACCTAGTACCGGGCCAACGCAGGGGGTCCAGGCCAGGGAAAATATGGCTCCGATGAGCAGTGAGCGCAGGTAACCGGTGGTGGCGCCCAGCGACGGATTCAGCCGCCGCTCGTAGTTCAGCCAGGGGAATTTCAGGGTAGCTAACAGGAACAAGCCAAAGGCGATGAGCAGGCTGCCGCCTATCTTGAGAACAAGCTGGCGGGAGCCAATGGTGAACCCGAATAACCCGGCGCCGGCCCCCAGGGCGGTGAAGATTATGGCGAAGCCGATAACAAAGCTGAGCGAATGAAAAAATATCGGCAGGCGTCTTTTTTGGGTCTCTGACTCAAGTATTTCAGTGCCACAGACGTTAGCCAGGTATACCGGCACCAGGGGCAGCACGCAGGGGGAGAAGAAAGAGAACAGCCCGGCGACGAAAGCGGCTAAAAGTGATACTTCTTCCATCTTCTATCAGTGATAATTAAGTTCAATGCTAATCAATTTGAGCCGAAATATCAAGGCTGGTCACATTATTGGTAAAGGTCTATAATACTTAGGGGGAAAGAGATTTGAGACCGCTAAGCTATAGCCAGATTTCTCAATACCAGAGCTGTCCCTTGTGCTATAAACTTAAATATATTGACGGCCTGGAGGAGAAGGAGAAGGGGTATTTTAGCTTCGGCACCACCATGCATGAGTCAGCCGAGTATTTCTTTAAGGTAAAGGTACCGCCACCGCCCTCGCTGGAGGAACTGCTCCGCTTCTACGAGCAGAACTGGCTCTCGAAAGGTTATGAGTCAGCCGAGGAGGAAGCCGCTTATAAGGCTTACGGGCGCCAGATACTGGCCAGGTTCTGGGAGATTCACCGCCCCGATTTCAGAATGCCCATAGCCGTGGAGTGGATGTTCAATATTGATATTGATGGGGTGAAGCTGAGGGGCTTTATCGACCGGGTGGATAAGCTGGACAGCGGCGGGCTCGCCATTATTGACTATAAGACCGATAAGGAATTATTTACCAAAGACTATCTGGCCCAGAATCTCCAGCTGACCCTGTACCAGCTGGCGGTTGAGCAGTCCTGGTTTCTGCCGGTGGAGAGGCTCACCCTTTATCACTTCAGGTCGAACACCCCCTGCAGCTGCCCGCCCCGGGGCGAGGTGCAGCTTGAGGAAGCCAGAAGGCTGGTGCTGGCGGTGGCTGAGGGCATCGCCAGGGAGAGCTTCCCGGCTATTGAGAGCGGGCGTTGCCCCTGTGATTTCCCCGAGCACTGCCCCTATTACCGGCAGAAGATTTTACCCGTGCCCGAGGCTGCCGGGATGCCGATGGCGGAAGCGGTGGAGCACTATGTTGCCCTGCAGGGACAGATAAAGGAGCTGCAGCTTGAGCTTGAAGAGCTTAAAGCAATGCTGGTTGATTTTTGCCAGGCTGGGGGGTTAAACCGGGTCTATGGCACCGAGCACGCCCTTACCTATAAGCTGGTGGAGAAGGCAGGTTTTGGCGAGGATGAAGTCAGGGCCCTGCTTGAGCCGGAGGGGCTTTGGCAGCGGGTGCTCGGTCTTGACCAGGCTAAACTAAAGCAGCTTATCACCGACGAGACGGTGGCTCTCGATATACGGCGCCGGCTGGAAGCCTTAAAGCAGGTCGTTTCCAGCTATGGGCAGCTATTTCCCAGGAAGCTCGTGGAAGAAGAATAAATATTTAGAAAAAGGGCTTGTATTTTTCCCCCCGTTCTTGTATCCTTCATTTAATTAAAAGAAGATGACCTGGAGGTGTCCGGGCTGGAGCTTGGGCTAACGGAAAGCAAGTCGGTGAAAATCCGGCGCAGTCCCGCCTGCTGTGACTGATAGCTAGTCCTATCAGAAGTCAGAACGCCGAACCTCTGGGCATCCTTTTAAACCTCCGCGGTGAAAGGGGGTGGGATAATGTCCAGAATGGGCTAAAGGAATCCCCCTTACCTGTAAGGAGAGGGGGATTTAATTTTATCTTTTTGTCTAAATCGTAGAGGAGGAGTATTTTTCATGAAAATGAGGACATTGGCTATTTTTGTTATTCTCTTAAGCCTTTTAGCCGTGATGACTATCGGCTGCCAGGAGCAGTTCCAGCCGGGAACTTATAGCGATGATGCCGGCCGGATGGTGACTATAGACGAAGTTCCAGAGAGGATTATCTCCTTTGGGCCTTCTATCACCGAGATTCTTTTTGCCCTGGGGCTGGGGGATAAGGTGGTCGGCGTCAGCGACTTTTGCGACTATCCACCGGAAGCCCAGGAAATACCCAGCATCGGCAACGCCTATTCGCCGTCTATAGAGAAGCTGGTTGAACTGGAGCCCGACCTGGTCTTCACCGTGCAGCAGGAGCAGCTCAATATTGAGCTTGAGGCTCTGGGGATTAGTTTCTTGATTTTAAACCCTGAGGATATTGAAGGCATCTTTGAGGATATTGAACTGGTAGGGGCGGTTACCGGTACCGGGGACGAAGCCCGGGAGCTTATTGATGATATAGAGGACGCTATAGCTGATATTCTGGCTGTGGTTGAGGGCGCGCCCACGGTTAAGGTCTTCTATATAATTGATGCCACTGACCCCACCCTGCCCTGGACAGCCGGTCCCGGCTCCTTTATTGATGCCCTTATCACCATGGCTGGCGGGGAGAACATTGCCCATGAAGCCCCGGGTGAGTGGGCGCAGTTCAGCATTGAGGAGGTGGTCAGCGCTGACCCGGATTTCATTATCATTCAGACGATGATTGCCGGCGTGCCCACGATAACCATAGAGGCGCTGGAGGCACACCCCATCTGGGGGAATATGGAGGCGGTTACTAGAGGCAATGTTTTTATTATCGATGGCGACCTGGTTAGCCGTCCCGGACCGAGGATTGTCCAGGGGCTGGAGGAGCTGGCAAGAAAAATTCACCCGGAGCTATTCCCGTAGCCTAGAATCAGTGCTTGCCTATTGACATTAGGTAGTATAATATACATAAAGTAACTAAAAGTAACCAGGTTGAATAGAAATAGAATTTTAGGCTAGCGGCGGCTGGTTAGCTGCTGGCTGGTAGCTTACGTGTTCGTTTGTTGACTTTAGGCAGTATAATGTGCATAATAGGCGCTAAGTGCGCTGTAGCTTGAATAAAAGCTTTATAAAGGGGGTAAACAAATGAGAATCTGGGGGAAAATATTCATTGTGCTGACCGCCCTTGCCCTTGTCCTGCTGCCCCTGGCAGCCTGCGAAGGACCAGCCGGGCTAACGGGAATACAGGGAGAGCAGGGGCCAGCCGGACCGGAGGGACCCGAAGGGCCGCAGGG
>CAZQXA010000074.1:0-6122 GCA_964597155.1 uncultured Dehalococcoidales bacterium | reverse complement strand
TAACTTTTAACTACATTACAGCCATTACGGCAATGGTGGGGGGTGTTACTGGCTATTACATCTCTGCCCATTTACAGAGTTCTATCATTTATCTTCTTCCTTTTGCCGCTGGTACCTTCATTTATATAGCCGCCGCCGATTTAATCCCTGAAATCAAACATACGACAAGTTTGCGAAGATCAGCAATTCATTTTTGCGCTTTTATCGCTGGCTTAGGCCTCATGCTGGTCATCAAGCAGCTGCCTTAAACTCAAAGGGAGAAGTTGCTACCCCCCAAGATATAACATACAATAATCAATAGGGAGTTATTATGAATCTTTCGGTTCAACTGGCGCCGAAGAATAAAAAAGGGCTGTTACTGGCTAACCCGGTGATGACCGCCTCGGGCACCTTTGGCTATGGCACCGAAGAGCACCTATTTGATATTCAAAAGTTGGGGGCTATCGTAACTAAGGGGACTACCCTCTCTCCCAGGGAGGGCAATCCCCAGCCGCGGCTGGCGGAGACGCCCTCGGGCCTGCTCAACTCCATAGGGCTGCAGAATATCGGCGTTAAAGCCGTAATCAAGGAAAAGGCGCCGGTCTGGGCAACCTGGCAAGTGCCCGTCATCGTCAACATTGTCGGGGAGACCGTTGATGAGTACGCCAAACTGGCTGGTGAGCTGGACGGGGTAGCCGGCATCAGCGGCATTGAGGTGAACATCGGCTGTCCCAATATCAAAGCCGGCGGCGCCGAGTTTGGCGCCTGGCCTGAATCAGCCGCCGAGGTAACGGCGGCGGTAAAAGCGGCCACCTCCCTCGCCATAATGGTCAAGCTGACCCCAAACACGGCTGACATTGCCGAGGTGGCTAGGGCGGTGACGAAAGCCGGAGCCGATGCCATCTCCTTAATTAACACCCTCAAGGGCATGGTCATTGATATTGCCCAGCGCAGGCCATTGCTGGGCAGTACATTCGGGGGCCTGTCCGGCCCGGCGATAAAACCAATCGCCCTTTATATGGTCTATACCGTAGCCGGTGCCGTAGAGGTGCCGGTGGTTGGCAGCGGTGGTATTGCTACCGCCAGTGATGCCCTGGAGTTCATCATGGCTGGAGCCAGCGCCGTCCAGGTAGGCACGGCCAACTTCACCAACCCCCGCGCTCCCCTTGATATCCTGGAGGGGATAGAGCAGTTTATGGCCAAAGAGGGGATAGAGGATATAGCCGAGCTTATCGGGGCGGCAAGATGAGCCTTAATTGGAATTTCCCTCCTGATTATTACCGCCGTTCTCAAGATGTCCTGGAGACAGCCCTCAGTGAGGTTGCTGCCTACCGTTCCTGGCGGGCTTTTGACCCCGGCCCCCAACACTCGGTTGATAGGCGCTACGCCGCCATGCCGGCGCTCACTAAAAAAGATATCCGCCAATATTTCCCTCAAGGTCTCCTGCCCGCTGATAGCGATTATAAACATGGTTTGGCCAATGGAGAAATAGAGTTCGTTGAAACCAGCGGCACGATTGATACCAGCGTCACCAATATCTGGAATCAGAAGTGGTGGGACGCTTCGGAAAGGGCTTCCTGGAGACTCAATTCTTATGCCAGTAAAATTGCCACCGGGAGCCACCCGGAGGCAATTCTGGTCAACCCGCTCAATGTCGGTCTTATCTCGGATACCATTGAGCTTCCTATGGAAAAACGGCGTCTGGCGCGTTTCCTCTACCTTAACGAAAAGACCGACCCCCTATCATGGACCCCCGAGTATATGGACAGGATGATAAGGGAACTGGAGGTTTTCAAGCCGGTCGTCCTTGAGGCTAACCCTTCACTGCTGGCAAAGTTGTGCCGCTACATTGCCACCAGTAAAAAAACGGTTTTTCAGCCCCAGCTTATCGTTTTTACCTATGATTACCCATCCTATCTCCACTACCGGCAAATTGGCAAAGTCTTTGATGTGCCTATGGCCAGCTCCTATGGAACCACGGAAACAGGATATGTTTTTATGCAGTGTGAGCAAGGGAAATTTCATCAGAATAGCCAGTTTTGTCGCGTGGACTTTCAACCCCTAAAGTTAGAACATGGCGGCCCCCTGCTGGGCAGGATTCTGGTCACCACCTTTAATAATCCCTGGTATTATCTCGTTCGTTTTGACGTCGGCGATTTAGCCCGTATTGATGAAGAGGGCAAGTGCCCCTGCGGCCGAGATTCGGGTTTGATTCTTGAGGCAATCGAGGGACGGGTAACCAATGTAACCCTTACCTGTAGTGGCCGGCTGGTCTCCCTACGTAAACTGGATAAAGCTTTAAGCGTTTTAGAGGATATCGATGAGTACCGTCTGGAGCAGGCCAGGCAAGGTGTTTACCATTTGTACCTCGCCAGCCAGCGGCCGGATAAAGACAGGCTCAAGCAACAGGCATCAGAAATATTAAAAAGGCTCTATGGCCAGGATGCTGAAGTCAGGGTTATTTATCAAGATGCCATTCCCCCGGAAAGCTCCGGGAAATACAGCCTTGCCCAGACGTTGTTTCCGCTAGAAATAGAGAATTATTTGCTTGAAAGCAATGTAACCCAAGCCAAGACCGGGTAAAAATGATGACCAATAATACGAAGCCCATTTATTTAATAGGGGGAAGCCCCAGACGCCGCCGGATGCCCGACCCTATCTTCCAGGCGGCTTTACGGGAGAGCGGGATGGCGGCGCCGAAGGTAGCCTATGTGGGTACAGCTAGTGATGATGATGCCTGGTTTTTCAACTTTATTACCAAAGAGTTGAGGGCAGCCGGGGCAGACCGGATTAACCATGCCCTGATTACCCCCGCTAACGCCGACCTCAAGAAAGCGCAAAACATACTCACCTCAGCTGATATCGTTTTTATCAGCGGCGGGGATGTGGAGAGGGGTATGGAGATTCTGCAGGAAAAGGGTATGGTCGATTTCCTGTCTCAGCTTTACCAGCGGGGTAAACCGTTTTTCGGGGTCTCCGCCGGGAGCATTATGCTGGCCAAGGAGTGGATTCGCTGGCGAGACCCTAATGATGATGCCACAGCCGAGGTTTTCCCCTGTCTCGGCCTGGCGCCGGTTATCTGCGATACCCATGCTGAAGAAGACGACTGGCAAGAATTAAGGGCATTACTGGCACTGGAGCCGGAAAACGTCAAAGGATACGGGATTCCTTCTGGGGCGGCTATCAAGGTTTCCCCTGATGGCAAGGTAGAAGCATTTGGTGGTGCTACTAGCCAATATATCCGGCGCGGTCAAAGGGTGGAGAGGCTCCCTGATATTCTACCAGTCTGAATCAAGCACCAAAATAAGGAGGGAGGAAAATGCTGCTGAAAATCTTTATCATGCTCACCTTGATTACCCTGGTTGCGGTGCCGCTGGCGGCTTGCGCCGGACAGCCAGAGCCAACGGAGACTCAAGAACCAACGGAAACACAGGAGCCTGAAACCGTTACCTTCCCTGATGAGAACCTGGAGGCCGCCTTAAGGGATGCCCTGGGCAAGCCAGCGGGCGAGGAGATAACAGTCGCTGAACTGGCTTCTCTTACCACGCTCGTGGCCACAAGTAGCGGCATTATCAACCTCTCCGGTCTGGAATACTGCACCAGCCTGACCGAACTCTCCCTTTGGGAGAACCAGATAAGCGATATATCCCCCCTTGCCAACCTCACCAGCCTGACTGAACTCTGGCTTTATAGTAACCAGATAAGCGATATTACGCCCCTTGCCAACCTCACCAATCTGACTGGTCTCTACCTTCAGGAGAACCAGATAAGCGATATTACGCCCCTTTCTCTCCCCCCCAATCTGACTTCGCTCTCTCTTGAAGGTAACCAGATAAGCGATATCACCCCCCTTTCCCTCCTCACCAGCCTGAATATACTCTGGCTTGGCGGTAACCAGATAAGCGACATTACGCCCCTTGCTTCCCTCACCAGCCTGAATATACTTGACCTTGGCGGTAACCAGGTAAGCGATATCTCGCCCCTTTCTCTCCTTACCAGCCTGGTTATGCTCTACCTTCAAAATAACCAGATAAGCGACATTTCTCCCCTTGCCAACCTCACCATTCTGATTTCGCTTGAGCTTGAAGGTAACCAGATTAGCGATATCTCCCCCCTGGTGGAGAACAGCGGACTGGACACAGGCGATGTGGTACGGCTTGAAGACAACGAGCTGGATTTGGAGGAAGGCTCGGAAGACATGGAGAATATTAGAACCCTAGAGAGCCGGGGGGTATTAGTTTTCTACGAGTAGCCAAAGCCTTCTTTTAAGCAGAACTGGTGCGGAAACGCCAGACGGCTACCAGCCCGAAGATTAGGGCAAAGCCGGCCAGGGCTAACATCTCCGGGACCACGGCGCTAAAGTCGGCACCAAAGAGCATCAACTTGTTAAAGCCGGTGTTTGCCCAGCCGTGCGGAGTTATCTTGGCCAGGGACTGCATCCATGGGGGGAGAATAAAGAGGGGCCACCAGCAGCCGCCGAGGGGCGCCAGCACCAGTGCCGTGAGCACGGCTATAGAGCCGGCACTGCGCTGGGTCTTGACCAGGGTAGCCAGCATAACGGCGAAGGCTGAGGACATGAGCACCATCAGGATAGAGAGAATGATGACCGCCGCCGGAGACAGCCCAAGGTCAGCATCGAATAGCAAAATACCAACTACCCAGAATATCGCTATCTGAATCAGCCCCTTGGCCGCGGTACCGGTGAAGATGCCCCCCAGGATTGATTCTCGCCTCACCGAGCTTGCCAGCAGCCTCTCCAGGGTATGGTTCTGGCGCTCGCGGACTATAGCTTCGGCACCTGTAGCGGCGGCAAAAAAGACAAACATCACCAGATAGCCAGAGATAACAAAGTTAGCCGGGTTCTCCACCTCCACCTCACCTACCTCCTCGGTCTCGAAACTTATGAAAGATTCACCCCTGGCTTCCTGGCTTGATATAATCTGCCCAATAACCCGGTCAATCTCAGCGGTATCATCGGGGGCAATTATTCCCTGCTCTATCATCAGGGCTATGGTGGCATTAGCCGCAACATAGACCGAGCCAACCTGGGAAGAGATAGCCTGGGCCAGCCCCTGGAGGGCAGCCCTATCGTTGATAGCCTCGGCATTGGCTATTACCTCAAGCTCGGTGCCGGAACCGCTCATTATCCCCTCGGTGAAACCTGAGGGAAAGGCCAGGAAGCCGGCTATCTCCTCATCCTCAACCATCCGGTAAGCTTCGCCATAGTCCTCAAGCCAGACAATTTGCGGTTGGCCGGGCTCAAGCTGGGACTCAGTAGTTACCATAGCCCCGATTATCTGATAGCTCAAGCCCCCCTCCGCCTCCCGGGTGACCACATTGAGTTCCAGTCTGGTATCCTCGGTGACCCCGATATTCATGAAACTAAACAGGGCGATAAAAAGGAAGGGGAAGATAATGAAAAAGAACAGCGCCCCACGGTCGGTGGCAAAGAGCTTTAGGTCTTTGAGGGCGATGAACCAGATATGCTTCAGTCTTTGCATAACTTCTTATCTACCCCCGGGCATAACCCGGAAAAGAATTCGGCTGATAACCAGTCCAACCACAGCCACCCCGGCCAGTACCCCCAGCTCCAGAGCCAAATCAGCCAGGGAGCCTCCCTGGGCTATTACCGTGTTAAAGGCACTGTTGGCATAGGTAATGAGGGAAAAACGGCTCACGGAATAGAGCGCCGAGCCTTCACTGATTTCGAAGAAAGTGCCGCCCACCATGACCATAACCATGGTGAAGACAACGGCAATCCAGGTAGCCCCGTCCTCACTGCGGGCGATAGCGGCGATAACCAGCCCCAGAGCGCTGGCCGCGGCGGCAAAAATGAGGGCGATAACCAGACACTCGATAAAAGAAAGGGGGGTGAAAATCTGGAAGACGATATAGGCCAGGACTAACAGAATGAGCGTCTGCACAAAGCCGCGGGAGACACTGGCCAGAAACTTGCCCACAAAAAGCTGCCCCACGCCCAAGCGGGTGGTGAGCAGCCGCTCCAGCGTCCCCAGCCGGCGTTCCTCAACAATAGCCCGGGCGCTCAGGGTTACGGCAAAGAGGACAAACATGGTAACCACCCCGGGCAGGAACATTTCAACCGGGTCGAGGCTGGCGCCCACCGTTTCCTCGCTGACGGCTAC
>CAZQXA010000073.1:0-6173 GCA_964597155.1 uncultured Dehalococcoidales bacterium | reverse complement strand
TAACCTTGTTCATAAAATAGCCGCCAATCCAGAAGCCCCCACCCAGATAGTTATTGCGCTCTATAATTAAAACCTTTAACCCTGCCTTAGCCAGGTCTCTGCCCGCCACCAGCCCGCTGGGGCCGGCGCCGACAATAATGACATCGCTCTCAGCATACTCCTCGACCTGGCGGAGAAAGCTAGAGACGATAGCCCTGGTTACCTCACTTTCCTTAACCGGCTGAAATAGTGGCATTTAACTCCTCCTTTATAGCTAGCACTTGACTGCCGGGATACCTAGATACTTTTCCACCAGCTCCATGGCGCAGAACTTGCCGCACATACTGCAAGCCTTGCTGGTGGAGGCATGCTTACCGTGAACCTGGCGGGCCAGCTCCGGGTCCAATGAGAGCCGGGCTTGCTCTTGCCAGTCCAGCTGTTTTCTGGCTATGGCCATCTTTCTGTCCCACTCTGCCGCCCCCTTTACCCCTTTGACTATATCGGCGGCATGGGCGGCAATGCGTGAGGCGATGACCCCCTGCCTCACATCCTCGGGGTCGGGCAGGGAGAGGTGCTCAGCCGGGGTTACATAGCACAGGAAGTCGGTACCGGCGGCGCCGGCAATAGCCCCGCCGATGGCTCCGGTGATATGGTCGTAACCGGCGGCGATATCGGTTACCAGTGGCCCCAGGACATAGAAGGGCGCCCCCTTGCAGATAGCCTTCTCCAGTTGAACATTAGCCTCAATCTGGTTTAGGGGCAGGTGCCCTGGTCCCTCAACAATCGTCTGGATGCCGGCTGCCCTAGCCCGGTTTACCAGCTCGCCGATAACCAGCAGCTCCTCAATCTGAGCCTGGTCGGTGGCATCAGCCAGACAGCCGGGGCGCATGCCATCGCCGAGGCTGAGGGTGACATCAAACTCTCTAGCTATCTTTAAGAGACGGTCAAAATATTCATAGAGCGGGTTCTGGCGCTCGTTATGGAGCATCCAGCCTATTAAAAAAGCGCCACCCCGTGATACCACATCAGCCACCCTTCCCTGTGCTTTTAGTCGGGCAACGGCTGACTGGGTGACACCACAGTGCACAGTCATAAAATCAACGCCGTCGCGGGCATGCTCTTCTATGGTTTGGAAGAGGTCGTCAACGGTCATTTTGACTATGGCATCGCGCCTGTTTACGGCTTCAATGCCTGCCTGGTAGATGGGCACTGTGCCTACGGGCAGGGAACTGGAGGCAATAATAGCCCGACGAATGGCTGATATATCGCCGCTGGTGGATAGGTCCATAACGGTATCGGCGCCAGAGCTAATAGCCACCCGTAACTTTTCCAGCTCGGTGTCTATATCGCCAAAGTCAGATGAGGTGCCGATATTGGCGTTGACCTTGGTCTTAAGCCCCTGACCTATGCCGCAGGGAACGAGATTTTTGTGGTTAATATTAGCCGGAATAACTATTGTCCCTTCGGCTATACCCCGGCAAATAAACTCTGGCTCCAATCCTTCGTTCTTTGCCACCAGTCTCATCTGTGGTGAAATTGTTCCTTCTCGGGCCAGTTCTAGTTGAGTCATAGCTGCCTCCACAAAAAAATTAAGACCAAGGGCTTGAGGCTGTTATATTAAACCCTTGGTCGGCATTGCTGCTTCCCTCCGCTCGTATTACCGAGATCAGGTTCCAAGGGTTGGCGCCAAAACGCCTCTCAGCCTTTTATAGCACCCCTAGCGGTTAACCTTATTCAATTCTCTATTTTAAATATAACATAGAATGGCTTGAAATGCAAAAGTGGCTTATTGTTTTATCAGCCTCACCCCCTGTGTCCCCCTCTCCACTCTTGGAGAGGGGGAGGAGATTTTAAGAGGGGCGTCAGCCCCTCTTAGACACCCCAACGAAGTAACGAAGTAGGGTATTGGGGAGTCAGCCCTTGAGGGTGGGTTAGGGTGGGAAGAAAAAGTTTTGCTCCAAACGGGGGGCTGGGGTTAATAAATGGTATAATTCTATATATGGAAAGGCTTAAAGCCGGGGCAAAAAAGCTGGGGCTGGAGCTTAACCCTTCTCAGCTTGAGCAGTTTGCTATTTACTATCAGGAGCTGGTGGAGTGGAATAAGCGCATCAACCTCACCGCCATCACCGATTATGAAGAGGTGCAGCTCAAGCACTTTCTTGATTCCCTCACCGTGACTCTAGCCTGGCAGCCGGCGGTAGATACCGTTATTGATATCGGCACCGGCGCTGGCATACCGGGAATCCCGCTTAAAATCGCCTTCCCCGCTCTAAAGCTGGTGCTGGTCGAGGCTACGGCCAAGAAAGCAGACTTTTTACGGCATATCACGCCCAGACTGGGGCTGGATAATGTTGAAATTGTGGTCGGCCGGGCGGAAGAGGTCGCCCATGAGGCTCAATACCGGGAGCAATTTGGGCTGGTGCTTTCCCGGGCGGTAGCTCCCCTGCCTGCCCTGGTGGAACTAGCCCTGCCCTTCTGTGCCCTTGGCGGCAGCTTTATCGCCCAGAAAAAGGGGAGTATTGATGAGGAGGTAAGCCGAGCCGGTAAAGCGATTGCCACGTTGGGCGGTAGCCTGCGGGAGGTGAAAAAAGTTACCCTGGATGAGTTTGCCGATGAGCGCTACCTGGTGGTAATCGATAAGGTATCACCGACGCCAGAGCCTTATCCCCGCCGCGCCGGCATACCAGCCAAGAGACCACTAATATAGTTATTTAGAAACCCATCCCCCTGCCCCCTTCCCTTATCAAGGGAAGGGGGAAATGTAAGTAAGAGAGGGGCGAAGCCCCTCTCTAAAATCTCTTCCTCTTTTGACGGAGACTAACTTAACGGGGTGTCTAAGGGGGGCGATAGCCCCTCTTTCTATTTCTTCCCCCTCTCCTTGGCAAGGAGAGGGGGATTAAGGGGGTGAGGTTGATAAACAATCTAAACAATAGTAAAATACAGTTATGAAAAGTCAGGGCTTAAAGGGGGGTAAGGAGAGGAAGATGGAGACTGGTACCTGGAAGGTCAAGACCGGGCTGGCTCAGATGCTTAAAGGTGGGGTGATTATGGACGTGGTCAACGTCGAGCATGCCAAGATTGCCCAGGAGGCAGGCGCCTGTGCCGTGATGGCGCTGGAGAGGGTCCCCGCCGATATCAGGGCTGCTGGCGGAGTCGCCCGGATGGCTGACCCGGCGGTTATTGAAGCTATTATGAAGGCGGTCTCTATACCGGTAATGGCTAAGTGCCGCATTGGTCACTTTGTGGAGGCTCAAGCGCTTGAAGCCCTGGGCGTGGACTATATAGACGAGTCTGAGGTGCTCACCCCGGCTGATGAGACACATCATGTCTGGAAGCACGACTTTAAGGTCCCCTTCGTCTGCGGCTGCCGGGATTTGGGTGAGGCTCTGCGGCGCATCGGGGAGGGGGCGGCAATGATTAGGACCAAAGGCGAAGCCGGCACCGGTAATATTGTCGAGGCGGTCAGGCATATGAGAGCGGTGACGAGCGGCATCCGCCGACTGGTAGATACCCCTCAGGACGAGCTGATGGCAGTGGCTAAGGAGATGGCAGCCCCCTTTGAGCTGGTAGCCGAAGTGCATAAGAGGGGGAAGCTGCCGGTGGTCAACTTTGCCGCTGGTGGGGTGGCTACCCCGGCTGATGCTGCCCTGATGATGCAATTGGGCGCTGATGGCGTCTTCGTTGGCTCTGGAGTATTTAAGTCCAGCGACCCGGAGGTCAGGGCAAAAGCTATAGTTGAGGCCACCACCCACTATCAGGACCCTAAAATCATCGCCGAGGTCTCCAAGAATCTGGGAGAAGCAATGGCGGGATTGGATATAAAGCAAATCCCCACCGAAGAACTGCTGGCGCCCAGAGGATGGTAGTATGAGAGTTGGTGTCCTTGCTTCGCAGGGAGCCTTTGCCGAGCATATAGCCATATTGCAACAACTGGAGGTAGAGGCTTTGCCCGTCCGCCTAGCCCGAGAGCTATCAGGTCTGGACGGGCTAATTATTCCTGGTGGAGAAAGCACTGCTATCAGCAAGTTGATGCTGGCTTACCACTTAACTAACGAGGTAAAAGACCTCGCCCGGAACGGGCTGCCCGTATTAGGCACCTGTGCCGGCATGATACTTCTGGCCAGCAAGATCTCAGAGCGGGATGTGGCAACTATAGGGGTAATGGACATAACCGTTAGCCGCAATGCCTTTGGCCGGCAGAGGGAGAGCTTTGAGGTTGAACTCTCAATACCGGTGCTAGGGGCAAAGCCCTTTCCCGGTGTCTTCATTCGTGCCCCGCTAATCAAAGAAACCAATGGCAGGGTGGAAATACTGGCAAGATTAGCTGATGGCAGCGCGGTCGCTGCCAGGCAGGGCAAGCTGCTGGCGGCTGCTTTTCACCCTGAGCTTACCAGCGACCTGAGATTTCACCAGTATTTTCTGGATATCGTGGCTGGACGCAAGTAGAGTTCAAGGAGGCATCTTGGAGAAGATAATCACCGATGACCTGGATGCCCTAGTTGACATTCTGCCACCACACATTCGCCAGCCACTGCACCGGCAAAAGGACGTCAGTGAGCTTTTGGAGGTAGTCCTTGACCTGGGTCGTCCCCCTGAAGCTCGATTCCCCCATCGGGAAATGATTTTAAACCCCAAGGAGGTTGCTGAGGAGGACATTGATTATGCGGTTTCTCGTGTCAGCAGCTTCGGGGATGACAACCGTGCCGGCATTGAGCGCACCCTGCACCGCATCTCAGCCATTCGCAACCGCAAGGGGCGTATTGTTGGGCTGACCTGCCGTGTGGGCAGGGCCGTCTTCGGCACGATAAAGGTTATTGAAGACCTTATCCAGTCCGGCAAGAGTGTCCTGCTTTTAGGTCGCCCCGGCGTGGGCAAAACAACCATGCTGCGCGAGGTGGCCCGGGTGCTGGCCGATGACCTTGATAAACGGGTTATCATCGTCGACACCTCAAACGAGATTGCTGGCGATGGCGATATTCCCCACCCCGCCATTGGTCACGCCCGGCGGATGCAGGTAACCACTCCCACCATGCAGCACGCGGCAATGATTGAAGCCGTGGAAAATCACATGCCTGAGGTAATCGTCATTGATGAAATTGGCACCGAGCTTGAAGCCCTGGCCGCCCGGACTATCGCCGAGCGCGGGGTGCAGCTGGTGGGTACTGCCCACGGCAACACCCTGGAAAACCTGATGATGAACCCCACCTTAGCCGACCTCATCGGCGGTATTCAGACGGTGACCCTGGGCGATGAAGAGGCAAAGCGGCGGGGCACCCAGAAGTCAATACTGGAGCGGATGTCGCCGCCGACATTTGATATTGTCGTCGAAATCCAGGACCGGGATAAAGTTGCCATTCACCCTGATGTTAGCCAGGCGGTTGATGCCCTGCTGCGCAACCGACCTATAGCCGCTGAGACCCGCTGGCTGGATGATTCCGGCGAGGTCAGAAGCAAAAAGGAATCGCCAGCGGCTATGGGGCCAAAACCAAGGGAGGTTAAGCCGCCGGCAAGAGGCAAGGCTTTGCCCAAGCTCTATCTTTTCGGGGTAAATCGGGGGCGGATGGAGCAGATGGCCAAAGAGATGCGTTTGAGCCCGGAAATAGTCAGCAGCCTGAAAGACGCCAACCTGTTTGTGACCTCTAAAGGCTACTATCGGCGCCGGCTGCAGAAGGTCAAGGATGCCGAGGCGGCTAACCTGCCCATCCATGTCCTCAAGAGCAACACGCCGGCTCAAATCAGGCAGCTGTTAGAGACTATCTCCCCGGCTGAAGGTGAGGGGAAGGCAGACCGGTTTAAGGTCGCCCTCAGCGAGGCGGAGGAAGCCGTTACCAGGGTAAAGGGCGGGCAGGAGACGGTGGAACTCAGCCCGCAGAGCGCCTACATCCGGCGCTTACAGCACCTGATAGCAGAAAGAAACGCCCTGTCCTCAAAGAGCACGGGCAAAGACCCAAACCGACGGGTGAGGATTTATAAATAGCAGGGGATAAAAAGGGGCGAAGCCCCCCCAAATAATCTTTCCAAAGAGTAGAGAAGGGGAGTTTAAGAGGGGCGTCAGCCCCTCTTCAGAAAAAATCTCCCTTTCCCCTTGTTAAGGGGAAGGGGATACAGGGGATAGGGTTAATAAATGTCTCTATTCATCACCTTTGAAGGTGGGGAGGGGAGCGGCAAGAGCCTCCAGGCTAAAGAACTATACC
>CAZQXA010000072.1:0-6205 GCA_964597155.1 uncultured Dehalococcoidales bacterium | reverse complement strand
GGGCTCCCTCTGCTGGCGGCGCTAAAGGGCAGAACCACCGATACCATATTCACCAGAAGCGGCAAGGCGATACCAGGCCTGGCGCTGCCCTGGAATTTTTTGGCCTCTCTGGGCGTTGAGCAATTCCAGATAGTGCAGGAAAGCTACCAAAGGGTGGTAATCAAGCTTGTCCTCGGCAGAGAATACTCTCGGGAGCGAGCTGAAAAGATAAGCGGGGAAATCAAAAGCCAGTACCGGCCCATATTAGGCCAAGATATGGAAATCGCCGTAGAATTTGTTGACCAAATCCCGCCTACAGAGGCGGGGAAAAGAAGGGTTGTTATATCAAATCTGCCGCCACCAGGTGAGGAGAACGATAGTGTCTAGGCTAACCGCCCTATATAGCCAGGCCAAGTATATTTTCCAGACAGAGGGACTGATATCCCTGCTCAGGGCGGGATTTACCTTCCTGGCTGGATGCTTCTTCCGATATGAAACTTATTATCTATATGAGGTTACGGCGAAGGAAAGAAACGAGGCTGACTTTATGCCCAGAATACAGGATTTCACCCTCAAGGTGGTTACCACCAGTAAACAATTAGATGAACTAGCCGCTGAGGGCTTCGACCTTAGCTCGCCTCTTATCAAAGCCAGGCAGAGACTGGAGGGGGGAGCCGTAGCCTTCTGCATCTTCGTTAAAGGTGAGCTGGCCAACATAGGTTGGGTGGCAATGACCAGGGAAGCCCAAAAAAACCTGGACAAGCTCCCCTATAAGATTGACTTCTCAAAAAACGAAGCCTACCTGGGTTGGACTGAGACAAGCCCCAAATATAGGTGGTTGGGGCTTATGGTGTACAGTAATATTAAGCAGATACAGTTTCTGGAGGAGAGGGGGAGAACAGCCCGGACTTTGACGGTTAAACACAATATTGCGCCCCAGCGGTCAAACGCTAAGCTTGGCTACAAGCTGTACGCCGAAGCACGTTACCTTCAAATCCTGTGGTGGAAGTCCTGGAAGGAAAGGAGGCTGACTTCTAACAGTCATGAAGCATACAACCAAGACAAATAGAGAATGGGATAGGCTCGCCGAGAATCATATAGAGGGCTATTCTAATACCAATCCCCGGTATGGAATCAAGATGAAGCAGATTATGGAGGAATATCAAGCCAAGCCAAGGAGAGTCTTGGAAGTAGCCGCCCACAGCGGCAAGGACTCAAGATATCTAGCTGGGGAGTTTCAAGACTGCGAATTCCATACTGTCGATTTTTCAGAGAAGGCTTTAGCCTGGGAAAAAAGGGCTAATGCCGAGGCAGGACTCAAAAACATCTACCCTCTACAAGCCAATGCCTTTAATTTGCCTTTTAAGGATAAGGCTTTCGATGTTTCTTTTAATGCCGACTTTTATATTTACTTCCGAAAAAATGAGCTCTTAAGACTATTCCAAGAGCAAAAGAGAGTTACCAAAGAGCTAATGGTAATCTTTGTCCATTACAAATATAATGCCCGCCGTTTAACTTTCTGGCTACTGGCCAAAACAAAAAAGGATCCCTGGTGGCAGATTGGCGGCTTTTCCTTAAAGGAGCTAAGAAGTATTTTTGCCGACCAGGAAATACTGGCTACCGGCGGGGTTGGCAGCTATGCCCTGTATTTTGTAAATGATTTTGGGAAATGGTTTATCGGCAGGCCTATTTGTCCCAAATTCCTTCGAGACAAAATCAACCGAATAGAATTCCTGCAAAGGCATCCCTTCTGGGAAATTGTTTACCTCGTAATCAAGATGGATAATCAGGACTAACGAGCAGCATGGTTAAACCGCTAGACGACTCCCTGAAGAAGATAGCCCGGGGCACGGGTATCGCCCTGATGGGGGCAAGTCTAGGGATACTGTTTGATTTTGTCTCCAGGCTGATTATTGCCCGATACGGCTTACAGGCCAACTATGGAATCTTCTCCCTGGCACTGGTAGTACTACAGTTTGCTGCCATAATAGCTGGTCTGGGGTTACCCCAAGGAGCCACCCGATTCATAGCCTACTTTCGTGGCACCGGTGAGGAGGCTAAGGTTCGGGGGGCTATATCCGTCTCCCTCAAGTTTAGCACAGTGGCCAGCATCATTATTGGCCTGGCGGTATTCTTTGCCGCCGACACTATTTCAGAAAATATCTTCCACACCCCCGACCTGGCCCTGCCACTCAAGGTATTTGCTGTCGGCATACCTTTTATTATCCTGATAAGCGCTCTGGCCGCTTTCTTCCGCGGCTTTGACCGAGTGGAGCCTGGCGTATACTTCCAAGATATTGCCTTGGGTGCTCTCACCCTTATCCCTTTAATCATAATTGCCGCCATGGGACTACCCTTTGTTACCGTGTTTTACGCCTATCTAGCCGCTATGATCATTATCTTTATTGGCCTAGCTACCTACACTGCCAGAAAACTGCCGCCACGGATAGGCTTAACCCCTGGAAAGGAGACCCCGCCGATTACCAAAGAACTCCTCTTCTTTGCCCTGCCCCTTCTCGGGTCAGCCGTTATGACTACGATAGTACTGCAGACAGATACCCTGATGCTGGGCTACTTTAAAACAGCGGAGATAGTAGGGCTTTACAATGCGGCTCACCCACTGGCAGTGTTTATCTCGCAGCCGCTAGCCACAATGCTTCTAATCTATATGCCGGTGGCTACTGGTTTGTACTCGCGAAACCTCATGGACGAGCTTAGGCGAAACTACACCGTTTTAACCAAATGGCTTGTTTCTCTAACCTTGCCCCTTTTCCTTGTCCTCGCCCTGTTTCCTGAAGCCATCCTGCAGCTTTTCTTCGGGCAGGGCTATGTTGAGGCGGCTACGCCACTGCGCATCCTGTCTATAGGCTTTATTTTTTCCAACTTCTTAGGACCAAATGGGGGGACACTGATAGCCCTGGGGCATCCCCGGTTCATAATGTGGACTACTCTGGCTACCGGCACTATGAATATTGTCCTCAATGCTATTCTTATCCCGCCACTGGGCATGACCGGCGCTGCCATTGCCTCGGTGATATCAATCACGGTAGTAAATATTGTCCGCTCAGCAAAGCTCTATTCGTTGTCGGGGGCTCAGCCGCTGAGTAAGAACCTATTGAAGCCGGTGATTATTTCGCTAGCTTTAGCCTTCCCCATTCAAATCCTGGCCTCTAAATTCATCACCGTCACCTGGTGGATGCTCCCCATTTTATTCGTCGTCTACTACGGCATATACGGCTTAGCCATGCTATTTACCAAGAGCTTTGATAAAGAGGATATAGCCCTGCTACTGGAGATAGAAAAGAGGAGCGGCCTAAACGCCAGGCGGCTCAAAAAGCTATTAAGGAGATTCCTGTAACTACGCTAGGTTATGCTCACTCATGTTCTGGTGGCTAACAAGTTCCATGGCCCTCGTTGATACTTTTTAACAAGGGAGGCAGTATCCACCGCTACCATTCGTTCTTTACTTTTGCCTATCTGGTAAAGCTTGAACCCATACCCGGTAAGTCTATCGAGGAATTCCGCCGGCGAGGAGCCAAAGCCCCTCAACTGCTTCGGGCTGAATTCAACCACCATCTTTAGCTCTTTGTTAGTCTCAATTATCCGCCTCATTCCCCCAATAACTGCCAATTCGGCTCCCTGGACGTCTATCTTGGCGAAGTCAACCCTGTGGCCGAAATCTTTTAAAAAACCATCCAGGGTCTGCACCTCCACTTCAACGCTACTACCACTGAAACGGGTAACATTTTCTCTGGCCAAGGAATGCAGGGCCCGATGCTTGTCTAAGAATAAAGTAGCCCTACCCTTTTTATCCGAGATAGCCTTCGGCACCGGGATAACATTTTTATAGCCGTTTAGTTTAATGTTCTTCACCAGTAAATCAAAATTATAAGGCTCAGGCTCAAAAGCAAAGACCTTGCCTTCCCCGCCCACCAGCCTGGCGGCTATCAAGGTAAAATAGCCAATGTTAGCCCCAACATCCAATACCACCATCCCCTTTTGAATTACATCCTCAAATAGCCTGGCTGTCTCTTTCTGCCAGCTACCAGTGGTGAGCAGACTTCTACCAATGTCAATGTCCCCGGCATCAACATACATCTTATGCTCCCCCACTCCGGTGATAACGATTCCCCGGGGCGCTAGCCACCGATAAAGATAAGAGACCAGTCTCCTTGCCAAGGGGATACGGTAAAGTCCTTTGCCGCTTAAAGATCTCACCAACTTCCTAAAGAGTGGGAATAGCAATTTTACCTTCAGACCTCCTCAAAGGTTCCAATAACTATAGCTTAGGCAGCCCCTTAAGCCTGGCCCTTATCCTCTCTTTTTCGTAGGCGGTCTTCTGCTCGCTTTGCCGCCGCCTCAACTCCATAATCCTACTTACCGCCTCCGATTCAAAGGCTTTGGCTTTCCTGTTCCCCGAACCATGCAGATTATGCCTTTCCTGGGGGTCTTTCTCAAGGTTATAGACTTCCTCCGAGAGCAGGGTATTAGCCCCATCCAGGCTCTCGGTGAGGATATACTTCCATTTAAGGGTGCGGTAAGCAATAGACTTTCGCCCCAAGTCAGGCTTATTAAGCAGGCTCATGGTTCCCTTGGTAACTCCCCCCTCCCCCTTTATTAGCGGTAGCAGGCTCTCCCCCTGGAAACCCCGGCCCTGGTCAACCCCAACCAGCTGGCAAATGGTGGGGGCTAGGTCAAGGAGGCTGACCTGCTGTTTGACTAGGGTGCTACCTTTTATACCTGGGCCAGCTATAATTAATGGGACATGGACTATGCCGTCATACAGGGAGGCATGACCAAATCGGCCGTGTTCCCCGAATTCGTCACCGTGGTCAGCGGTTATGACGACTATCGTATTAACTAAATCGCTGCCTAAACTCTCAAGCAGCCAGCCTATGGTATCATCAACATATCTTATATCAGCATCATATAGGTCAATTAGCGTGGTTACCTCAGTCGGTGATAGCTTCTCCTGGTCTTTAAGCATCTTGCGATATAAACCGGCCATCTTCCGCCGGCTAAGTGGCTGCTCGCGGAATTGAGCCTGGTATTGGGGCAGGGGCAGATAGGGATGGTGAACATCCATATAATGAAGCCAGAGGAAGAATCTTTCCTTGTGTTCCTTAAGCCATGACTGTCCCTGATTGGTTATCTCTTCGGCAGCCACAACAGGTCGTCTTACCACACTGAATAAAACCGGCTTAAGTATTCTAGCTATTAGCCTAATCAAGGTTTTAAACCCGCGTTGACGCATGGCTATGGCTCTCATCCATATCCGCCCCTTAAAGAGACTATACTCACCCAAGCTATCACTGAAAGCGTCAAAGCCTTTGCTATAGCCATAATAGCGTGATAGAAATGGGTTGGAGTGAAAAGCGGCTGTCTGATATCCGACTTCCTTTAATAAGGCAGCCAGCGTGGTTCTTGGCTGGAGCGTTGTCTTATCTTGGTCTCTCTCGGCAAGAGGCAACACAGAGGCTAGAATAGACGGGAAGGAATCGGGGGTGTGGCCTCCGTTGGATACCGCCTCTAAGAATAATGCGCCCATTGACGCCAGGTTATCTATATTAGGACTGGTGTTCCGGGAATAACCATAGCAACCCAGATGGTCAAACCTCAGGCTGTCAATGGTTATCAGAATAATATTTGGCATACCTGTTTTCATCTTTTTGTTTTCCCCATCTCATAATAAACTAGCTCTTGCCTAAATCGTATATTTTCTCCAGCTCCAGTACCACATCGTCCCAGTCCCAAAGCCTGACACCAGTTACCTTCCTGCCCATAGCTTCCCTGACTACCCCCGCTAACTGGTCAATATCTATGGGATAGTCAACTCCAAAACAGTTTCTGTTGTCAACCCATTCCCGCAGGGCTGAAGTATTGGCAACGACACACGGCGTCTTCGCCGCCAGGGCCTCAGCCACGACAATAGAAAATGCCTCACTTTGTGACAACAAAACAAACACGCCGGCCCGCTTATATATCTTTAATAGCTCATCACGGGGCAGGAATTGATTAAACCTGACCCTCTGGCTCAACTCCAGTTTTTCGGCTAGTGCCTCCAGCTTTCGCCCGTAGCTACCTCGCCCCACTATCTCCAGGCGATAGTCGCTAGCCAGCAAAGGTAATGCCTGGATTATATATTGTACCCCCTTATACTCTTCCAGCCGACCAACATAAAGAATGGTTTTGCTCTTCTCCTGCCTTTCGCCTCCAGCGAATTCCG
>CAZQXA010000071.1:0-6308 GCA_964597155.1 uncultured Dehalococcoidales bacterium | reverse complement strand
AAGAGTGCTTGCTTCCCAAGCAAGACGTCGAGGGTTCGAATCCCTTCACCCGCTCAGCGCTAAAGCCGGTTGCCTTTAAGTTTAACAGGCAAAGCCAAAGCAAATCAAGAAGCGAGTGTTCTCTCCCCCTTTGCTTGACAGGGTAACTGCCCTCAGTCTACACTTATATTAGCGGTAGGCTTATTTCCCTCGAGGAGCGGCGGCTATGATCTGTCCCACCTGTCGTGCGGTTACGATAGTAGTTGAGCAAGATAAGATTGAACTGGACTATTGTACCAGATGCTCCGGAGTCTGGTTTGACTCTGGAGAACTAGAGCTAATGCTGGAGAAGATAGGGCTTGATAGCAGCGCCCTGCCCATCGCCAAAGCAGCCGATTTGCCGGAAGCCGGGAGCGCCGAGAAAAAGCGGCGCTGTCCTATCTGCAGGCGCAAAATGAGAAAGGCAAACCTGGGAAAGAAGCCGAAGGTGCTCATTGATGTCTGCCCCCGAGGAGATGGGCTGTGGTTTGATGGTGGCGAGGTGCACCAGATTGTAGAGCAGTGCCTGGGAAAATCGGGCAAAGAACCGGATTCCGCAAGCCGCCTTCTCACCTTTTTGGGCGACACTTTTAAGGCGGAACGAAAGTCAGGCTCACCAAAGATAAAAGCATAAGGAGGTTACCATGATCGCGGTCTATATTGTCGTCGGTATTGTGGTTGTACTTCTCATCTTCTTCATTGCTACCTACAACGGCTTGATAAGACTACGAAATCAGTTACGGAACGCTTGGGCTCAGATTGATGTTCAACTTAAGCGGCGGCATGACCTCATCCCCAACCTGGTAGAGACGGTCAAGGGCTATGTGAAACACGAGCGGGGGACGCTGGAGGCAGTAACCAAGGCTCGGCAGCTGGCACAGAGCCTGGCCAGCGGTGATGTTGGTGCTCGTGCCAAGGCTGAAGGCGAGCTTAGTAGCGCCCTGGCCAGACTGCTGGCGGTGGTAGAGCGCTACCCCGACCTGAAGGCAAATCAGAACTTTTTGGCCCTACAGGAGGAGCTCACCTCAACCGAAAACAAGATAAGTTTTTCCCGCCAGTACTACAATGATTCAGCCCTGAACCTAAATAATAAGATCCAGATGTTTCCCTCTAACATGATAGCCTCCATGACCGGCTTCAAACAGGGCGAGTTCTTTGAGGTTACCGTCGCTGAGGAGAAGGAAGCACCCAAGGTTAGCTTCACTTAAGAAAAAAGCGGTCAGGATATGTGGGAACAGATTAGAGCTAATCGGACACGGTCAGTAATTCTGACGGCAGCTATGGGTATACTGCTGCTCTTGTTGGGCTATTTTTTGGGCATGTATTTTTTCGAGAACGGCATTGGCGGGCTAATTATCGCCCTGATTGTCTGGGGAATAATGAGCCTGATTGCCTACTCCCAGGGCGATAACATCTTGCTATCGTTATCAAGGGCTAAAAAGATAGAACGCGACGACCATCCCCAGCTATACAACGTTGTCGAGGAAATGAAAATCGCCTCGGGACTGGAGAAGATGCCGGACATCTATATTATCGATGACCCGGCGTTAAACGCCTTTGCCACTGGGCGCGACCCTAGCAAGGCGACGGTTGTCATCACCTCAGGGCTACTGGGCAAGCTCAACCGTGATGAGCTTCAGGGAGTCATCGGCCACGAGATGTCCCATATCAAGAACCGCGATGTGCTGCTGATGGCAATGTGCGCTGTTATGCTGGGTACTATTGTTATTCTAGCCTGGTACGCCACGCGGGTACTCTTCTTCAGCGGTATGGCTGGCGGCAGAAGGGACTCGAGGTCGGGTAGTGGCCAGGGGCAAATAATAATCTTAGCCGTAGGCATTGTGCTCATAATACTGGCACCGATTGCCGCCCAGCTTATCTACTTTGCCATTTCCCGGAAGCGGGAATACCTGGCCGACTCATCCTCTGCCCTCTACACCCGATACCCCGAGGGGCTGGCTTCGGCATTGGAGAAGATTGCCGCTTCAACGACACAGCTTAAATCAGCCAATCAGGCTACGGCTCCTATGTACACAGTGAACCCCTTCCGCAGAGAGGGGCAACCAGCCAGCGACCTCACCAGCACCCATCCGCCTATCCAGGAGAGGATACGCATCCTTCGTGCCATGGCCGGGGCTTCCCTGGCTGACTATGAACAGGCTTACCGGCAGGCAAAGGGGGGGGCTGGTATCATGCCGGCCTCGGCTCTGGCTCTGGACAAGGTGGCTGGTGCCACCACCCTGCGGGCGCCTTCAGCGGATACCAAACCCTTGGAGCCATTGCCGCAGAGAGTGGAACGCGCCCGGCAGACCTCAGACCTGATGTGGCGCCTTAATAACTATAAGACTATTGATTGCCCCTGCGGCACTAGGTTGAGGATTTCTCCTAGGTTCGGGGTTACCAGCGTCAGGTGTCCCCACTGTGGCCGGACTCATATGGTTTAAAACCCTAGCTGAAAGCTGATTTAAGAAACTTAAAGATTTTCCGGCGGATGCAGGGATACCATAACCAGATGGTGGGATGGGTGGCGGGGAACCAGGCGATAGCTGGTCTGCCGGCTTCCCTCCAGAAGTCTAGGGTAGCCTCTTTGGGAATGGCCTTATCCCAGAGGGCATTAATCATCAATACCGGGCGCTGCCTGAGGAGATGGGCGAAGGTCATGGGGTCGGTTAGGAAGTTTTCCCTGAGGGGCGTGACCCTTTCCCATCCTTTCTCGGCTATCTCCTTAAGGTATCGCCTATAGACGCTCTGGGTATTCTGGTATTCTGCCTCGGCCTGTGGGTGTACCTTGTTAAAGTCGCTTGCCCTGTTTTCCCAGCCAATCTTGGAGCTATTACCTCCGGTTACAATAAGCCCCCCGGCTTTGATGCGCTTATCTATTCCCATGGCGATAGCTGAGATAAAGCCGCCAAAGCTTATGCCGATGGCGGCAATCTGTTTATCATTTATTTCGTCTCGGCGGCTTGCCCAATCAATCACCCGGCGCAAATCAATCACTGAAATCTGGTGACTTTCAAACCATTCTGCGGAGGTAAGGTGGGGGAAACGCTTCCTTGCGCTTTCCGTCATGCGGCTTGAGTGCATTACCAGATAGAGGACAAAGCTGGCTATTCCCTTCTTGGCCAGGGCTTTAGCCATGAGTTTGCAGGGGATGACGCTGGCATCTCCAATCCCGTGCAGAAAGATAGCCAGTGGGGCTTTATCGGTTCGCCGCGGCTGAAAGTACTCACCCCGGACGGTATTATTCTTCTTATAACGGGTGGGGTGGGTGGTGGGGAATCCCACTAGGTAGTGCTGCCAGTGCCTGGTGGTTTGCTTTAGCTTCAGGTTAGGCTGGAATTTATCCTTGACATAACTATATGGGTTCATTTCTTTAAGACACAGCGGAGCATCAGACTATCAGAATAGAGGTATGCCCTTAAAACGTTCAGACCTTGAAGCTTTCCTTTATCCCGATGTATTTCTGCCTCATCTTGGGCTTTTCTATTTTACCGGTCGGGTTTCGGGGTACCTGGTCAAAGATAATGCGCCTCGGTCTCTTATATCGGGGTAATTTTTGTTCGCAGAAGGCATTTATCTCGTCTTCGCTTAGAGACACCCCCTGATTAGGGGCAATGACGGCGCAGGCTATCTCGCCCAGCCTTTCATCGGGGAAGCCGATTACGCCGACATCATAGACCTTGGGATGGCTCCGGATTACGCTTTCCACCTCCACCGGGAAGATATTCTCCCCGCCGGTGATAATTACGTCCTTCTTTCTATCGACAATGTAGATGAAACCCTCGCTGTCCATTTTGGCCATATCGCCGGTGTATAACCAGCCGTCCTTAATAGTTTCCGCCGTTTTTTTCGGGTTCTGGTAATACTCCTTCATAACCCCGTTGCCCTTGACGATTAGTTCCCCAACCTTTCCTACGGCCATATCCTTACCCTTCTCATTGACGATACGCACTTCCCAGTTAAAGCCAGCTTTGCCGGTAGCCTCCAGCTTATGCTGGTTTTCTATTCTGAGGTCAATGCATCCTGGCCCCGTCGCCTCGCTTAGCCCGTAGCTGGTATCATACTGCATATCGGGGAAGTATTCCTTCCAGTGTCTAATTAAGCTGGGGGGTATCGGCTGTGCCCCCATGTGCATAAGGCGCCAGCAGCTCAAGTCATAGTCTTCTTTTCTTAGCTCTCCCCCATCCAGCATGCCCAGGATATCCTGAGCCCATGGCACCAGCAAAAAAACCATTGTTCCTCTCTCCTGATGGACAGCTTCAAAGGTAGCTCTGGGGCTTATCTCGGTCAGTATCGTCGCCCGGCCGCCAACAATCAGGCTGCCGAACCAGTGCATCTTAGACCCGGTGTGATATAGAGGGGGGATGATAATAAAGTTATCCTCATGCCTCTGGTAGTGATGGCATGCCTCGGTGATGGCGGCGCATTCCATGTTCTTATGGGTCAGAAGTATCGGCTTTGGTTCCCCGGTGGTGCCTGAGGTAAAGTAAAGCCCGCACCCGTCGTCATCATCCAGGGCCACGGCTGGTGGCTTTGGGGAGGCTCCGCTGATTACATCTTCAAAGCTCTCCATAGCCCGGGGCGGATTTTGACCGACAAAGATGTAGTCCTTTATGGTGGGTAGCTGGGGGCGGATAGCTTCTATCCTTTCGGCGAATTCCTGGCCCAGAATCATCACCTTGGCCGAGGCGATATCAGCACAGTATTTGATGTCGCCACTGGTGAAGCGGAAGTTAAGCGGCACTGCCCAGGCTCCGGTTCTGATAATACCGAAGTACGCCTCCAGCCAGTTTATGGAGTTCATCATCAGGTGTATGACCTTATCGCCCTTGCCGACCCCTCTAGCGGTGAGGGCATTGGCTAATCTGTTAGCCCTCTCATCAAAGACCTTCCAGGTGATTTCCCTTCTTATCTTCTGGCTTGGTTTCAGTTCAATGAGGGCGCTATCGGTGGGGTAGACTCGGGCATTTCTGGCTAGCATCTCGGCAATGGTCATTTATCGCTTGGCCTTTCCCCTGATGGCGGTATTATAGCTCTTCGCTGGTGGCAAGACAATCGGCTCTAGGCGACTGGTACGAAAGTACGAGGCTAAACATTACTAAAGGGTGATTTACCTGGCGGCTGGTGTGACTTAGATTATAAGTATACTTGAGAAGTATCAAAAGAACGGGAGTTTAAGAGAGATGCCAGTGATAATGAATGGTCAAACCTACTACCGGACTGCCGAGGTCTGCCGCATGGTTGGCATAAGTAGGGCTACCCTCTTTCGTTGGCTTAAGGAAGGCATCTTCCAGGAAGCTGAACACAGGGATAGGAGGGGGTGGAGGCTGTTTACCGAAGATGAAGTAGATAAACTGAAGGCTGAGGCTAACCGGATAAATAAAACTAGCCCGTTTGAGCACGGGGAAAGGGCTAGTCTAAGCCGGTCTTCTCCTTCGAGGTGAGAGATGAGAATCGCCGAAAAAACAAAAGAAAAGGGTGTTGCCGAACGGCAAGCCCTGCGTTTGCGCATAGCCGAACTTGAGAAGGCGGAAGCCGAGCGCAAAAGAGTGGAAGGGAATTTGGCAAAGGCGGAACAGGAAAAGGCTGCCATACTCGATAGCATGAGCGAGCTGGTAATAATTCAGGATACCGAGCATCGGATGATATGGGTAAACAAAGCCGCCGGCAAATCAGTCGACCTATCTCCTAAGCAATTGGTGGGGCGGCATTGCTATGAGATATGGCCTAAGCGGGATAAACCCTGTGTTGGCTGCCCGGTGGCAAAAGCCCGTGGAACCGGTAAATCGCAGGAAACGGAAATAACTACTCCTGACGGCAGGGTATGGTTTATACGAGGCTATCCGATTCGAGATGCCAATGGTGATATTACTGCCCTGGTTGAGGTGACGCTGGACATCACCGAGCGCAAGCAGGCGGAAGAGACGCTTAAAGCTGAGAAGAATAAGCTGCAATCAGTAATAGGTGCCATGGAAGATGGCTTCACCATACAGGATAAAGACTACAACATTATTTATCAGAATGAGCTGTCGAAGGAACTTTTTGGTGACCGCTCGGGGGAGAAATGCTACCGGGCCTATGAAGGTAGAGAAGAGGTATGTGATGCGTGCCCGGTGGCAATGGCATTTAGGGACGGTAAGTCCCACACCTCGGAGAGGAAGGTAAAATTGCCTTCGGGGGAGGTCAGGTTCTGGGAGAACACGGCTAACCCCATTAGAGACGCCGAGGGAAAGATTGTCTCCTGCCTTGAGGTTGCCAGGAATATCACCGAGCGCAAGCGGGCGGAAGAG
>CAZQXA010000070.1:0-6352 GCA_964597155.1 uncultured Dehalococcoidales bacterium | reverse complement strand
AAGTCCTTGCCGGTAGTCACCGCTTTTACGCCGGCCAGCCTCTCTGCCTTGCTGGTGTCAATATTCAGTATCCTGGCGTGGGGATAGGGGCTTCTTTTTATCTGGCCCCAGAGCATGTCGGGGAATTCATAGTCAGCGGCATACTTTGCCTCCCCGGTAACCTTAGCCTTAGCATCCACCCGGGGTATCGCTTTTCCCAGAATGGAATAATTACCAAAGACCTCAGATTTCTTCTCGGCCATTGCCTCTATTTACCTCCTTGCATCTCTCTAGCCGCGATTTCTATGGCTTCGATATATTTCACATAGCCTTCGTCAGCACACAGATTGCCCTGTATCGCCTCCCTTATCTCCTCCCGCGTTGGGTTGGGGTTCTCCGCCAGCAAAGCCCTGGCTGACATCACCATTCCCGGGGTACAGAATCCACATTCTATAGCGCCGTGGTCAATCATTGCCTGCTGAATGGGATGGAGCTTGTCACCTTGAGCCACCCCTTCAATGGTGGTAACCTTGCGGCCATTTGCCTGAAGCGCCAGTACCGAGCACGACCTGACCGCCTTGCCATCAATATTAACCGTACAGGCACCACAGGCACTATCAAGGCAACCTACCTTGGTGCCCGTCAGCTTAAGTTCATTCCTCAGTAGCTCGACGAGCAAGGTCTTGGCTTTCACCTTAAGCTCGTAGGGCTTGCCATTGATTGTTAACCTTAATTCCTTCAGTTCACCCTTCATATTTTAGTTCTAACCTCCTAAAAAAGTCAGGCGGCCCTGGCCCTTTCCAGGGCTTTGGTTGCCGCTCGTCTTACGAAGACCTTAATCATTTCCCGCCGGTATTCCGCCGAACCATGGACATCAGCCGCTGGCTCAGCCTCCCTCGAGGCTACCTCGCCAGCTTCGGCAAGCAGGGCGTCATTAAGCACCTTACCGATGAGTTTCTTCTCCGCCTCTCTGGCTCTTAAGGGGACAGAAGCAGCATTGCTAAGAGCAATTCGAGCGTCCTGGCAACTACCCTTTGAGTCCAGGGTGATTGACACCGCTGCCCCGACAATTCCCATATCCCCCTTCATCACCATAAGCTTCTGGTAAGCGGTGCCAGTGTGAGGTGGCGGGGTTGGCACCTGAATCTCGGTGAGCATTTCGTCAGGTTCAAGGGCAACCTCAAGATAATCCTTGGAAAACTCCTCGGCCTCAATGATTCGTTCCTTTTTCAGGCTGGCTAACTTTAACTTAGCCTTTAAGGCGATGAAGACCGGGGCCGGGTCTCCCGCCGGGTCACCGTGGCAGATGTTGCCGCCAATAGTGCCCCAGTTTCGAGTCTGGACTGTGGCTACGTTGCTCTCCATCTCGCTGAGCACGGGGAAATGCTTTTGCATCACCGCTGATTTCTCTATAGCTCGATGCGGGGTCAATGCCCCGATTCTTAAGCCCCGGCCATCTTCGTAGTCAATGTAGTCTAGTGCCGATATGCCTTTAATATCAATGAGATATTCAGGAGCAAATAATCGCTGCTTCAAAATTACCAGCAACGATTGCCCGCCAGCGATTATTTTGGCATCCTTATACTGTGAAAGCAGGGAAACGGCCTCCTTCACTGTTTGGGGAGCAAAGTATTCGAAATCGGCAATCATTTGACCTCCTAAAATTCAAAAGTGGCTATATTATACAAAACCTCTGTGGTCTCCGTCAAAGTTGCTTGGTAAATCAAAGAAACGCTAGCGCCTTCCTTAATTTATGATAAAATAAGGGGAGTGGAGGTTACAGTGCAATGAGTAAATTTGCTGCTAATACTATCTTGAAGAAGACCAAGCTGGGCTGGCCAATTATCATGTTCCCGTACTATGAAAAAAGTCATACCGTTGTTTACACTGGCAAAGAATGGCTGAAGGATGTGAAGTTCACCGTTGGCTTTGCCACACTATGTCTGACTGACAGGATTCTATACTGCAGACTGATTTTCCCGCCTATCCTGATTCTCAAAATCGAGCTAGCCGATGTTACCTCTGTTTCCAGACTGAAAGGCAAACATGGAATCCTGGAGGTAAAGTTCAGCAGGGCTAGAAAAGGGTGGCTCACCAGGTTCGCCCTCCGTGGTGGTGCCGCAGTTCCTGGGGACAGAGCACTACTCAACCTAGGCGATGAATCAGAAACCTGGTACCGCCAGTTGAGCAAACGAATTTCTGCCAGACCCGCTGGGTAGTTAGCTTTTAATGAGGGACTAGAATTTCACCAAGGGCAAAAAGTAGAACAACTTGCCTATCTGGCTTGGGTATTGACAAGATACGCCACCACGCATTACAATTACGACCAGGTGCAATAGCGATGAGTTGCATTACCACATTCAAGAGTAAGGGATTAAAACTTACTCCGCAACGTAAACTGATTATGGATATCATCCACGACGCCCAAGCCAATCTAACCACGGAGAAAATCATTGCCCATGTCCAGGACAGGATGCCGGGAGTACATAAGTCGACCATATACCGCACTCTGGAACTCCTGGAAGAGACTGGCTGTGTCTACAAAAGCGAACTAGGCAACCAGTTTATCTATCACCACCCCGAAGAAGGGCATCACCATCACCTGGTATGCAGCCAGTGCGGCAAGTCTATAGACTGTGAAGAAGACCTCTTCGCACCGGTGGAAAGGTCAATTGGAAAAGAATACGATTTCCGCCTTGGTTTCAAGCATGTAGTTATAAGCGGACTCTGTAAAGAGTGCCGGGGAAAGACTGGCGAGATAGCCAATAAACACTAAAAGGAGGTAAAAAGCTATGGCATGTTTTCTTGTCCCTGCGGGAGAGGCTATTGTGACCACTGTTGTGCAGAAGGTTGTGGCGAACAGAGAGAAGAAAGTCGGTGGGGAAAGGACTGAAAAAACAGGGTTGACCTGGAGCCGGAAATTGAGCTGGCTGAATAAGCTACTATGGGGTGGAACTATACTGCTGGCCTTGGAGCATGTATGGCATGGAGAATTTGTCCCCTGGCCGCCTTTTTTGACAGCAATGGAAAATTCGGCAGGTATAGCTCCAATGCTTCGTGAGATGGCGACAGTGGGGGTAGCTATGGCCGCAGCCGTAACAATCGTCTGGGGAATAATAGTTTTGATTGCTGAACTAAAAGCTAAGGCTATGCCCCAAGCAAAAAGGAACGCCGTCAGCGGAGGTTGATAATGTGGCTCATAATGACGGCGCTAGCCGCGTTAATCACCACGGCGATATGGTATATAAAGGCTCCAGAAGATAAATACAAGCTGGGCTTATTAAGCTTGCTCTTCTGGGGGGCAACACTCATGTGGCTCGTTGACCATGTGATGGCATATATAACAGAAGGCGGAGATTTTTTTGAAATAAGTCTAGATGCAACGTTGCTTGGACTTTCGGTAATCATTCTTGCCCTCTTAGTGTGGGGAATCGTGCTACTGGTCAGTGACCCCAAAGGAGTCTTAAAGAGAGCCTTTAGAAGGTAATAGCTAACTTACGCCCTATCATAAGGGCTCATGAAGCGAAGGCTGGATTAGCTTCTATACCTCATATCATTTTCAAGCCGCCGCCTATAAACAAGATTGCCCCTTCTCTACATCTGTTTGCATACTCCCCCCTTTGTTGCTAGAATAGCTTGGTATCTTTCTGCCCCGGATAAGGGCCTGGCGAATTGCCCCCCAGCTTACTGGGGGGCATCTGGTGTATTTTTCTAATGAATAAGAAAGCCTTCTTTGTGCTGGTGGCCACTATGCTCATCTCCATGCTGGGGTTCGGCATAGTGGTGCCTTTACTGCCAATCTATGCCGACCAGCTGGGGGCTACGGCGCTTGAAATTGGCTTTATCAATGCCGGGTTCAGCCTGGCAATCATGGTTTCTCTACCTTTCATGGGCAGGCTCTCCGACCGCTTCGGGCGCAAGGTGTTTCTTTGTTCGGGTCTTGCCCTCTTAACTATTGCCTCAACCTGCTTTATCTGGGCGCAAAACCCTACCCAGCTAATACTAGTACGCATTTTTCAAGGTTTCGGCGCCTCAATGCACCTGCCTATCGCCCAAGCCTACCTCGGTGACATCACACCTAAGGGCGAGGAAGGCAAGTGGATGGGGCACTTTAGTGCCATCCTCTTCAGCAGTATGAGCATTGGTCCACTATTTGGCGGCGTGCTCACCGACCTCTTCAGCATCAACACCACTTTCCTGGTGATGGCAGCGCTCTGCCTGATTGGCTTAATCGCCACCATCGTCTTCCTGCCCGAGGTTATCAAAAAGATTGCCTCGGAAAAACAAATCTCGGCTTTTACCGGCCTAAGGAAGAGCAATATAATGAAAGGGACATTTGCCTTTCGGATAGCCACCGGCTTCAGCACGGCCTGTATAATGACCTTTTTACCCCTCTTTGCCAGCCAGAACCTGGGCATGAGCGTCAGCCTTATCGGGGTGTTGATAGCATCACGAACGCCGCTGGCGCTGTTGCAATCCTTCACCGGCACGCTGGCTGATAAATACAGTAGAAGGGGTCTGGTAGCCATCGGCAGTACTGCCGCTATTATCTTCATCGCAATAATGCCTCTGGCTGGTAGCTTCTGGCCACTGCTGGTAATGTACTCCTGCATGGCTATCGGTACCGCTTTTGCCATGCCGGCAGCCACCGCCTACGTCGTTGAGGAGGGTAGAGTCTTTGGCATGGGGGCCAGCATGGCGCTATTCATGCTGGCGATGCAAATCGGTAACAGCCTGGGGCCTATCATGCTGGGTGGAGTTGTTGATTGGCTGGGTGTTGAATCGGCATTATACTCAGCCGCCGGCATATTACTGCTGGGTACCGCCGCCTTTATCTGGCTCAGCCGAAAGCCCTCACCCAATATCGCTTATGTCAGGTAAAGGCCAGGGCAAACACCCTATTTTTTATCCCATGCCCCCGATAGTTTTTCGAGCCAGTCCATAATAGCAATTCCCCGACCGCAGACGCAAACACCACAGAAGATGCAGTCATCAAGGCGGTGCCCCTCCCGGCGGTAGATAGCCCGCGCCGTCTCCATATCATCAAACATAATGGCATCGTTGTAAAGCTCAAAGAGGCGGGGGACATCAATGCCCTGGGGACAGGGCATACAGCCACGACAGGAGGTGCAGGGGATGGGTTTCAGCCTGCGGTAAGCCTCCCTTACCCGGCTTATCAAAACCTCATCGGCTACGCTAAGGCTATCCGCCTGGGCATCATCAGCCAGGGCTAAGTTGGCTTTCACCTGCTCCATGGTACTCATATCAACAACGACGGTGGAAACCTCGGGGTGATTCCAGACCCAACGCAGTCCCCACTCCACCAGCGGGCGCTTTTTTTGAGCACCCGCCCATACCTTGGCTACCGAAGGCGGCAGCTCCTTAGCCAGCCTCCCCCCCAGGAGCGGTTCACTAGCCACCACCGCCAGCCCCCTGTCAGCGGCAAACTTAAGCCCGCCGACGCCAGGGTGGTGGTCTATATCCATATAGCTATATTGAAATTGAGCCAGGGTCCAGTTATCGTAAACGTCCAGTATCTCCCTGAGGGCCTGATAATGGTCGTGAAAGGAAAAGCCCAAGCTACCAATTCGCCCATCGGCTATGGCTTTCTCCGCCCAGCGCAGCACATCCAGCTCCTTTAAGCGGGGCCAGGTCTGGCGGTTCAAGCCCCCCAGAAGATAAAAGTCCAGCCTCTTCGCCTTTAGCCACTCAAGCTGTTGGTTTAGATAGCGGTCAAAGTCCGGAGAGGCATGAACAAAAAGGGAAGGCAGATGGGCGCTAACCCTGACTTTTTGGCGGTAGCCGTCTTGAAGCGCCTGAGAGACGATGCGGCTCAGGCGTTCCTGAAGCCCAAGGTCATAGGGGCAGCCCAGGTCAAGATAGTTGACGCCGTGGTCGATGGCGTAGCGGAGCATGCCGAGGGACTCAGCCTCATCTATCTCTAACGGGTTATTGCCTACCCGCGGCAGCCGCCCAACACCAAAGCCTAATACCGATACCTCCCAGTCCAGCCTGCCAAACCTGCGGTATCTTATTTATTATCCTCCATCAACTTCTAGCCAAGCCTGCCAGCGATTTCAAGGCTTAATGTGGTTATTCTTCTTTTAGTGTCCAGGGAGCATCGTGCAGGGCATTGAGGCAGCAGACGATAAAGGCATAAGGCTTATCCGTCCACCTGGTGATTAGGGGAAGATGGGGAAAGCCCGAAGGGCAGACGGCGACGGTAGGCGTGTTGAAGACATGCCTTTCATATTCCTTGCCCATAGCCAGCTCTTGCTCACACCCCAGGTAATTCAGATTATCAGGGTCAAGGCCGGTAAAGACCAGTATCTCCTCGGCAGGATGGTAGTGGGCTTCGCCGCCGCGGTGCCAT
>CAZQXA010000069.1:0-6456 GCA_964597155.1 uncultured Dehalococcoidales bacterium | reverse complement strand
TTCTTTACCGGCTCGGAGTAAATAGCGATATTGCCCCCGGTAACATCAAACACCTGCCCGTTTATATCAGCCGCCTCATCGGTGCACAGATAGACAATAAAGGGGGTTACCGTCTCTGGACTGGGCGGGTTGGTCAACTCCTCGAATCTCTCCTTGGTCATCAGCCCGGCTTCATATCTCTTCTTAAAGCCAGCCACTATCTCATCGCTGAGGGTAAACCTGGTGGCGGCGGTCGGGGCATAGGCATTGCAGGTTACCCCATACCTCCCCATCTCTCTGGCTACCGCCCTGGTCAGACCAACCAGTCCGGCTTTTGCCGCGCCGTAGTTACAGTGCCCCACTGTGCCCAGCCAGGCGGTGGAGGTGGTATTTATAATCCGGCCCCACCTCTGCTCCCTCATCAAGCCGCAGGCAAAGCGGGTGCAGTTAAAAGAGCCTTTAAGAAAGGAGTCCAGGCACTTATCCCAGTCCTCCTCGGTCATATTCCAGACCATGCGCGGAGAGTCGGCGCCGGCGTTATTTACCAGGATATCCAGCCTGCCGAAGCTTTCCACAGCCGTTTTCACTATCTTTTCGGCAACATCAAACTCGGAGACGCTGCCAAAGAAGGGCACTGCCTCCCCGCCCAGAGCCTTAATCTCTTTGGTCACGGTCTCAGCGTCACCACCCTCAGTGCCGGGACGGCGGTTGTTGGTCACCACCTTCGCCCCCTCTCCAGCCAGCGCCAGAGCAATCGCCCTACCGATGCCTTGTCCCGAGCCGGTAATAATGGCTACCCTATCCTTTAACCTGCTAGCCATCGGACTTGCCTCCCTTTCTACTCTCTCTAAAATTATAATCAGCCCCTGGAGGGCATGATGACAATCGCCGTACCAGTGGCTACCTTTTCCCCTTTGGGATTCTCCGCCCACAGGTTGCAGCCCACAAAGTTCTGCCCGCCCTCAACATACTTTCTGGTCACCTTGCCCTGGCAGGTAATAGCCTCACCGGGGTAGCTCATACCCTTATAGCTACAACTCAGCTTCCTCAGACTGCCCCCCTCCCCCATCCAGTCAGTCATCAGCTGCCCCAGGAAAGCGCCTATCAGCTGGCCAGGGACGATAACCCCGGATAGGCCCCGGCTCTGGGCAAAGTCCTTGTCATAGTGAATGGGATTATAGTCGCCCGATGCCCCCGCCCACATCACCAGCTGGGTAGTGGTCGGCTCCTTGACCAGAGGGGAAACCTCGTCACCCACATTTATATCCTGGTAATAAAGCTGACTACCCATTTTAATAGCCGATAATCATCTGGCGGCACTGAGCCACCAACTTCTTTTCCTGGTTCCTATAGCTGCTATCAAAGGTCATGAAGGCCATCTTGCCCATGCTACCCTCTCGCTCACGGAGACCGCCGATTTTGAAGACAGCGGTTATCAGGTCGCCCCCCCTTATGGGCTGATAGCACTCAATCTCGGTGTTGCCCATGAGAACTGTCTTAAATGGGGCCAGGGACATCAAGCCATCGACAAAATGCTCAAAGCCGATAGCCAGAATAAAGGTCGGCGGGGCAATCATGCCGTCCTGCCAGCGGGGGTTGGGGTCGCCCACAGCCCGGGTGAAGCGCTCTATCATCCCCCGCTCAATCTGGTACTCCCTGGGTGGCCATTCTACCCCGACCTGCTCTTTAAGCTTCTCCATACCCGACAGACCTTCAGCCATATCAGAAAGTTTACTTTGAGCCGACAAGCTATGTCAAGGAAGTCAAAGCCTTGACGGCTGAACCAAGCTAGGCTACATTTAACCATATGAAAGCCATTGAATGGCTCGGCGACAGGGTAAAAATCCTGGACCAGAGCAGACTCCCCCGACAGCAAGCCTATCTGGAGCTAAAGCGCTATCAGGATATCGCCTCAGCCATCGCAGAATTGAAAATAAGGGGCGCTCCCGCTATCGGCATAGCCGGTGCTTACGGGCTGGCTTTAGGCGCTCTGGAAATCAAAGCTAAGGCTAAAGGCGAGTTTCTATCAAAGCTCCGAGCCGTTAGCCTTGCCCTTGCCCACACCCGCCCCACCGCCCGCAACCTCTTCCGCGCTATTGACCGCCTGCTCAAAGTGGCTCAAAGAGGCAAAGACATCGGGCAGATTAAAAAAGCACTGGTGGCTGAAGCCATCAGGATACATAACGAAGAGGCTGAGGCGACTATAAACTTGAGCCGGCTCGGCGCCGAGTTGCTTTCTGACGACTTTAGCGTCCTCACCCACTGCAACACCGGCGCTCTGGCTACCGCCGGCTACGGCACGGCGCTGGGGGTAATCAAAAAAGCCTTTGAGCAGGGCAAAAGAATAAGGGTTTTAGCCACCGAGACCCGCCCCCTCCTCCAGGGGGCCAGACTCACCGCCTGGGAGCTCCAAAAAGCTAAAATCCCTTTCACCCTTATCACTGATTCCATGGCCGGATATTTTATGAGCCGGGGGGAGGTTAGCTGCGTTATTGTCGGCGCCGACAGGATTGCCGCCAACGGCGACACCGCCAACAAGATCGGAACTTACACTCTGGCGGTGCTGGCTAAAGAGCACAATATCCCCTTTTACGTTGCCGCCCCCACCACCACCATTGACCCCTCGCTGGCTTCCGGAGCCGAAATCCCCATTGAGCAGAGAAGCCCGGAGGAGGTAACCCATATCCAGGGAGTAGCCATTGCCCCCGAGGGCGTTGAGGCAACCAACCCCGCCTTTGACATTACCCCCCACCGGTACATAACCGCAATCATTACCGAGAGTGGTATAATAAGGAAGCCTTTTGGGGAAGGACTTAGAAACCTATCCCCCTGACCCCCTTCCCTTGGGAATCGGTGAAGGGAAGGGGGAGTGTAATGAGAGGGGGCTTCGCCCCCTCTCCCAAACCTCTTCCCCCTCTCCAAGAGTGGAGAGGGGGATACAGGGGGTGAGGTTAGGAGTAATTCATAATGAAGTTAACCGTTGTATCTGCTCGTCATATAGACCGCGAGAAACTACGAGTTAGAATAAATGACCAAGATAGACCTGGCAATGTTAAATGGTACGATTACGTCAAAATCAAGGTAAGAAAAGATGATAAAGTAAAAGTAATAGTTTGCAAGCTGCACGGGGATAAGATCCGCGAGATTAAGCCAAGAGATAGAAAGGCTTCTCTTATTTATATAAATGAGCCCTTACGTTACAAACTTGGAGTTGAGGTTAGAGACAATTTGGATTTTGAAATCAAGAAAAAGCTCAAATGGTTGGCTTGGTATTATTTTATTCGCTATCATCCTGACGATACAGTAATAGTCTCAACTTGGTTAGGAATCATCGCAGTTCTAATAAGTATTGCTTCACTAGTAATAGCGTCTCGTTCTTAGTATCTGGAAGGAGCTAACCTAATGCAAAACGCTAAAATCGCCGTCATAGGGGGGAGCGGGCTGTATGATATTGAAGGCCTGACCGATATCAAAGAGGTCAATATAGATACCCCCTTCGGCAAACCCAGCGACACCATAACCATCGGCAGGCTGGGGAAAACTGTCGTCGCCTTTCTCCCCCGCCACGGCGAGGGGCACAAAATATCCCCCAGCGAGGTCCCCTACCGCGCCAATATCTACGCCCTCAAATCTTTGGGGGTGGAGCAAATAATCTCGGTCAACGCCGTGGGCAGCTTCAAAAAAAAGATAAAGCCCGGCGAGCTGGTCATCCCCGACCAGCTCATTGACCGCACCCGGGGAAGGTCAAGCACCTTCTTCGGGGAGGGCATTGTTGTCCATATCCCCTTCGCCGAGCCTTTCTGCCCGGTTTTGAGCCGGATTTTATTTGAGGCGGCTAAAGAGGCGGGGGCTAATGTCCACCCCAAGGGCACCTATGTGGCTATGGAGGGTCCGGCATTTTCCACCAGAGCCGAATCAAGGCTCTACCGCTCCTGGGGGGCTGACATTATCGGCATGACGGCACTCCCTGAAGCCAAGCTGGCGCGGGAGGCGGAAATCTGCTACGCTAGCATCGCCGGCGTCAGCGACTACGATAGCTGGCAGGAAAAAAGCGAACCCCTGGTCCTTGAAGTTATCTTCAATACCCTGCGCCAGAACATTGATACCACCAAGAAAATTGTCAAGCTGGCTGTAGCCAGAATACCAGAGCAACGTGATTGCGAATGCGCCAGCGCCCTGAAGGTAGCCATTGCCACCAGCCACAAGTTCATACCGGCCGCCCAGAAGCAAAGACTAAAGCTGCTCATCGGCAAGTATCTATAAAGGGAGTAATCCATGATAGAGTTCAACTGCCTGCCGACGGCTATCGGCAGTATGCCCCACACCGACCCGGCGGAGGCTTGCGCCCTGGTCAACCGCTACCTCAAAGAGCTCCCCGCCTGGCCACAGTTACCCAAGCGCGCCTTCAAGGAGAATATGTATGCCCAGTATAGTGAGGGCTTCCCCGGGATAACCCTGACCGATGATAAGGTCTATGTTGACCGCGCCAAAGACCTGGATAAATCCCTGGAGAGGCTCTATACCGCCTATCTGGAGAACGATGTTGATAAGTATCCCGTCAGCGCCGACTACGCCGCCGGACTCCATGCCTTTTTAGGCTTAAAAGACCTCTCGCCGCTGGCGGTCAAGGGGCAGGTAACGGGACCGATAAGCTGGGGGCTGACCATTACCGATAACGACCAGCGCTCCATAATCTATGATGAAACCCTGGCCGACGCCGCCGCCAGGTTTTTAAGGCTAAAAGGCAGCTGGCAGGAAAAAGAGTTAAAGAAAATATCGCCCAACACCATTATCTTCGTTGACGAGCCTTATATGGCTTCCTTCGGCTCGGCTTTTGTCTCCCTTGACCGGAAGAAGGTCGTAAGCCTGCTGGACGAGGTCTTGGGCGGCATTAAGGGAATAAAGGGAGTCCACTGCTGCGGCAACACCGACTGGTCGGTCTTGCTCGAAACCAGCGTTGATATCTTGAGCTTTGACGCCTACAACTACGCCCAGTCACTGAGCCTCTATCCGGCGGAAATAAAAGGCTTCCTCGATAGAAAAGGCGCCATTGCCTGGGGCATTGTCCCCAACGAGGAGCCCTCCCTGGCCAAAGAAACGGTGGCCAGCCTCAAAGACCGATTAGAGGAAGCCATGGCGCCCTTCACCAGAAAGGGCATCCCCTTCCGGCAACTGATAGCGCAGGGGCTGCTCACCCCCAGCTGCACCCTAGCCTTCATCAGCGAGGAAGCCGCCGCCCATGCCCTTGGGCTGCTGGCCGACCTGTCCCTGGAGATAAGAAAAAGGTATAAATAATTGAATTGTTTCTAGGGGAAGGGGGAGTGTAGTGAGAGGGGGCTAAAGCCCCCTCTCTATAATCTCTTCCCCCTCTCCACTCTTGGAGAGGGGGATAAAGGGGGTGAGGTTGATAACCAATTCAACGAGAGGAAAAACCGGCTAAATGGAATGTCAGATTGAGGTTAACAAAGCCAAATGCAACTGCACCTATGAGCCGTGCTCACGTAAGGGCAAGTGCTGCCAGTGCATCGCTTACCACTTGCAGTCTGATGAGCTTCCCGCCTGCGTCTTCCCCCCTGAGGTAGAGAAGGGCTACGACCGCTCCTTCGCCCGCTTTGTCCGGCTCCACTCCAAAAAAGATTAGGGTGGCAGGCAAGGCTAACAATTTTGGTTTGAAACTTTAAGAACAAGGTAAAAGCCGATGAAGCCATTCTATTTGCTCACCGGGCAGCCGGGAACAGGCAAGACCAGCCTGATTAAACAAGCCATCGCCGGACTTGAGGGCAAAGCTGGCGGGTTCTATACCGAGGAGATAAAAAGCCAGGGGGCAAGGCAGGGCTTCCGGCTGGTTACCCTGGATGGACAAACGGCGGTACTGGCCCACCTCTATTTCCACAGCCCGCATCGGGTAAGCAAGTACGGCGTGGACCTTGAAAGCCTGGACAAGATAGGCGTTGCCGCCATTAACCAGGCAGTCCAGGAGTGCGATTTGGTGGTCATTGATGAAATCGGCAAGATGGAATTATTCTCGGCTAAATTCAGGGAAGCGGTCTTGGGTATACTCAAGAGCCAGAAGAGACTGCTGGGGACTATTATGCTCAGCCCCAACCCCTGCGCCGATGCCATCAAGCGCCAGCCTCAGGTAAACCTGGTGACCGTAACCAGAAACAACCACCAGACGGTGCTGGAGGGGCTGCGAGCCTGGCTAGAGGCGTTGAAGGAAAACAGGCTCTGATGCTGCCGGAAATAGCACAAGCCCTGCTACAGCCCCAAGCCTATCCTAAAGCACCGGGGAAGATAGAGCTGGTGCAGACCCAGATGTCATTCGTCTTTCTTGCCGATGAATATGCCTATAAGGTAAAGAAGGCGGTAGACTTGGGCTACCTGGACTACACCACTCAAGAAAAGCGCCGCTTCTACTGCCAGCAGGAGGTTAAGCTTAACCGCCGTCTCTGCCCCGAGGTCTATCTGGGGGTGGTG
>CAZQXA010000068.1:0-6458 GCA_964597155.1 uncultured Dehalococcoidales bacterium | reverse complement strand
TCATAGCCCTTGCCGAAGCTCCTTATGTCAATATAGAACTCGTAGACATTGGCGCTGGTATGCTCCTTTATCAGGTGGGCAAACTTCATGGAATGCATACAGCAGACCCGGGAGCAATACTCGTGGTATTTCTCGTCTCGGCTGCCCACGCAGTGGATAATGGCAATGCTCTCCGGCTCTGCGCCGTTTGCAAGGATAATATTGCCCTCGGTGGGGCCGGCGGAATTGACCATTCGCTCGAACTCAAGGCTGGTGATAACGTTGTCCAGCCGCTTGTAGCCGTAGGCATAGATGGGAGTGGGGTCAAAGAGTTTAAAGCCGGTAGCTATGATGATAGCGCCAACCTCCACCTCAACCACCCTGTCCTTCTGCTCAAAATCGATAGCCTTGGCTTCACAGAACTTCTCGCAGGCGCGGCACACCCCTTTAAGGAAATAGGCGCAGTGCTCTTTATCAATAACCGGAATATTGGGCACTGCCTGGGGGAAGGGGGTATAGATAGCCTTTCTCTTGCCCAGGCCCGCTTCGAACTCACTGTCCACCTTCCAGGGGCACTTCTCCTGGCACAAGCCGCAGCCGGTGCAAAGCTCTTCATTAACATAGCGCGCCTTCTTCCTGATTTTGACCTTGAAATTGCCGATAAAGCCGGAAACCTCCTCAACCTCGCTATAGGTCAGCATTTCAATGTAGGGATGGGAGCCCACCTGCGTCATCTTGGGGGTGAGAATGCACGCCGAGCAGTCCAGGGTGGGGAAGGTCTTGTCCAGTTGCGCCATATGCCCCCCGATACTGGGCTCTTTATCCACCAGATAGACCTTGTGCTCGGAATCGGCGATTTTAAGCGCTGCCTGGATGCCGGCAATACCCCCACCCACCACTATGGTATTGGGATTGACCGGCACCTCTCTGCTCTCTAACGGTTGATGATAATAGACCCGCTTCACTGCGGCGCTGACCAGCGCCTTGGCCTTCTCAGTAGCCTTTTCTTTATCCTCGGTCACCCAGGAGCACTGCTCGCGGATATTAGCCATTTCGAAGAGATAGGGGTTTACCCCCGCTTCCTGTGAGGCGCGGCGGAAGGTTGGCTCGTGCATGGTCGGTGAGCAGGAAGCCACCACCACCCGATTGAGCCCCAACTCCTTGATGTCCTTCTTAATAAGCTCCTGCCCCGGGTCAGAGCACATGAACTTGTAGTCGCGGGCTGTTACTACCCCTTCCAGACCCTGGGCAAAGCGGGCGACTTCGGCAGTATCAACCGTGCCGGCGATATTGCTCCCGCAGTGACAGATATAAACGCCGATTCTAGGCTCCATCTTAAACCTCCGTCCTACCGAATAAATACTATCATAAACCCGCTTCCTCCAACAAGGCTGGATTCTTTCTAACCCCGTCCCCTCCCCCATTTAGACTTATCGCTTATTTCCCACCCATCCCGCCCTCTGGAGTCTTCCCCTAAAACCCATTACTTAATTAGGATGTCTAAGAGGGGTGCTAGCCTCTGTAGGGCGGGCGGGTGGGCAGAAAGACAAAAGTCAAGGGGGGGAGGGGGGCAATGGTTTGTCGCCAATACCTCCATCATGCTAAACTTCAAGACTAGCGAGAGTGCTCTAGATGAAGATACTGGTAACCAATGACGACGGAATATTCGCCGATGGACTGAAAGCCCTGGTCGGGGAGCTTAAAAATATCGCCGAGGTAGTGGTGGTAGCCCCGGATAGGGAGCTGAGCGCCATGGGCACTACCGTCAGCCTGCACCAGCCGGTAAGGGCCAGGAAAGCAACGCCGGTGGCCAGCGGGGTGGAAAGCTATGCCGTTGAGGGCACGCCGGCTGACTGCGTTATCCTGGCTCTGGGCAAGCTGGTCAAGGACAGGATAGACCTGCTGGTCTCCGGAATAAACCGCGGAGCCAACCTGGGCGATGATGTGCTGATTTCGGGGACGGTGGGGGCGGCACTGGAGGGCAGCCTGCATGGTCTCCCCTCCCTGGCTATCTCGGTAGCCCTGGGGGACAACCTCTACTTTGATGATGCCGCTAAATTTGCCGTTTTGCTGGCCAGAAAGTTTGAGTCGGGCGTCATGCCCAATGACATCTGCCTCAATGTAAACCTGCCCAACCTGCCCGGGGGAAAAATAAAGGGGGTGAAGCTCACCTATCCAGCCCGCTATAGTCACACCGATGTCATTGAGGAAAGGTATAATAACGGGCGCCAGTACTACTGGTTTGTCCGCAAGAGAGTGAATAAGGCGGTAGATGAAAAAACCGATACCTGGGCACTGGAGCAGGGCAATATCTCCATCTCGCCTTTGAGCCTCAGCCAGCCAGACAAGCCCTTACCTCCCCTACCTGGTAACCTCTTTTCCGACCTCTTCGCCGAGTTTAAGCAGACGATATAGCCCTCTAGGCTCTACCGAACTCCTTTTTGAGCTGCCCCGAGCTGAGGTAAATCATGGTCGGTCGGCCATGGGGGCAGGTATGTGGGGTGACTTGCTGCTCCAGTTGCCGCACCAGTTCCTGCATCTCGGTATCGCTCAGTGTCTGCCCTGCCCTCACCGCGCTGTGGCAGGCCATAGACTTAGCCACGTCTTCCGCCCAATCACCCCTATCCCCCTCGGCTAGCAAGTCCAGGAACTCTTGTAACATGCCCGCCCAGTCCTGGCCAGAAAGCAGCGCCGGCACGGCTCTGACCAAAAAGGTCTTATCGCCAAAAGGCTCAATATCAAAGCCAAACTCGGCCAAGTCCTGATAGCACGACCTTAACACCGCCTCCTGCCTGGGGCTGACTTCAAGCGTCATTGGCTCCAGCATTCCCTGAACCTCTATCTCCCGCTGCAACCTCTGCTGGCCAATCCTTTCAAAGAGGATGCGCTCGTGGGCGGCGTGCTGGTCGATAAGATAGAGCCCATCGGGGCCCTCGGCGATGATATAGCTGCTAGCGAGCTGCCCCAGTACCCGCAGCACCGGTAGAGCCACTATCGGGGTGGGTGGGGAAAAAGCCGGGCCGGGAGCCGCCTCGGCATATGGGGAAGATGTCGCCTCCCTTACCACCGAGGGGAATATGGGTCTGGCAACCGCAGCTTCAACCCTGGGCACAGCTATCTGCTCGGTTAAAACCTGGCGCACTGCCCGCTGGACAGCACTGAAGATGGCACGTTCGTTAGCGAACTTCACCTCGCTCTTGGTGGGGTGAATATTAACGTCCACCTCCTCAAAGGGCAACGAGATATTGATGACACCAAGCGGGTGCCTGCCTATCATCAAAAGCCCGTGATAAGCCTCCTCCACCGCCCGGGCTAGCAGGTGGTTTCTCACCCAGCGGCGGTTGACAAAGAAGCTGAGGTAACCTCTACCCGAGCGGCTGACCCCGGGTGAGCCGACCATGCCTGTTACCTGGGGCACAGCCATCTCCCCTTTTAGCTCAATCATGTTATCGGCTACTTGAGCGCCGTAGACCTCAACTAGGCTATCTATAAGCCGTCCGCTGCCCGGTGTCCTCAGCGCCACCCTACCATCAAGGGACAGGGAAAACCTGACCTCGGGGAAGGCGAGGGCATACTGGCTGACCACGTTGGCGATATGGCCGTTTTCGGTGGCCACCGACTTGAGGAATTTTAGCCTTGCCGGTATCTTGCGGAATAGACCAGTCACCGTAACTGTAGTCCCCCCAGACCTGCCCTGCCTAGAGCGATTGGCAATAGCGCCGTCTTTCAAGGAAAGATGGGTGCCAACCTTATCACCGGCAGCGCAGGTAACCATATCCACCCCGGCTACAGCGGCGATGCTGGGCAGTGCCTCCCCACGAAAGCCGAGGCTCTGGATAGATTCCAGGTCATCCAGGTTTGCCACCTTGCTGGTGGCGTAGCGGTCAAAGGCAAGCTCAACCTCAGCAGAGGCAATCCCGGAGCCATTATCGGTTACCTTGATGAGGCTTACCCCACCACCCCTGACCTCAACCGAAATCTGTGACGAGCCGGCGTCCAGCGAGTTCTCCACCAGTTCCTTGACCACCGAGGCTGGCCTTTCCACCACCTCGCCAGCGGCAATGCGGGCGACTACCTTAGGGTCTAAGGCTTTGATGGGCATGTTTTACTTTCTCTTCTCCAGATTGGCGAAGCTAAGTAACAGTTTTTTAACTCCCACCCCCCTTTTGAAAGCGACCATCACCTCGGTATCGTCCTTTACCGGCCGGCAGTTCACCACCACCCCATCACCAAATTGGGCATGGTGGACGCGGTCGCCAGCCTTAAGCTCGGGCACAGCCGAGCTGGGGACAGGAGGTTTATTAGCCTTACCACGGGGATACTGAGAGGGCATCACCTGACCCTCCTCCCTTTCCCACAAGCCGCTGCTGGCTACCAGTTTTTTGGGTATGTCATCCAGGAAGCGAGAGGCAGTGCTCACCATGCTTGAACCCATCAGGCTGCGGCGGAAGGCATGAACCAGGTATACCCTCTGCTTGGCTCTGGTTATGCCCACATAGCACAGCCTTCTCTCCTCCTCCAGTTGTTCCGGGTCGTCAAGAGACTTGAAGTGGGGCAGGATGCCCTCTTCCACACCGACGATAAAGACCACCGGAAACTCCAGCCCCTTAGCCTGATGCAGCGTTACCAGTGTGGCCGCATCCACCGTCTGGTCAAGCCCATCGACATCGGAGACCAGGGTTACCCCCTCCAGAAAGGCGGCCAATCCCTCACCGGGTTTCAAGTCCCGATAATCCCTGGCTACGGTGCGGAGCTCAAGGACATTCTCCCAGCGCTCCTCGCCATCCTCGCCGCCCAGCAAATATTCCTCATAGCCAATATTTTTTACAACCAGGTCAAACAAAGCGAGCAGGTTCAGCTCCTGGCTGCGGGCGATAAATTCCTCCATCAGGTCGACAAAGCCGGTGAACACCCTGACCAGGCGAGAGTTAAAAGGAGGCTGGCCTTCCTCATCGCCCTTGGCTTTGGCGATAAGCTTTAACGCCTCATACTGAGAGACGCCCAGGGAATTCGCCCAGCTGGAAAGCTGGCTCTGGCTCTGCTGACCAATACCCCGCCCCGGAACATTGATAATTCGGAGCAGGCTGACGCTATCATTAGTATTCTGAATAAGCCGCAGATAGGCGATTATATCCTTTACCTCCCGCCGCTCATAGAAGCGGGTGCCGGCTACCAGCTTATAGGGTGTCCCGTAGCGGATAAAGGCTTCTTCCAGGGCTCTTGACTGGGCATTGGTGCGGTACATCACTGCGCAGTCACCCAGCTTTGCCTTGCCTCCCTCCACCAGCCGCTCCAACTCGCTGACGATAAACTGGGCTTCTTCCTGCTCAGTATAGGTCTCAACGATATTGGTCAGCTCGCCCGGCTCATTATCGGTCCACAGCGCCTTGGGCTTGCGCAGCTGATTTGCCGAGATTACATGGGAGGCTGTTTCTAGAATGAGCTTGGTGGAGCGATAGTTCTGCTCCAATAGCACCAGTTTCGCCTCAGGGTAGTCCTTCTCAAAGCTGAGGATATTGCGCAGGTCGGCAAACCGCCAGGAGTAGATTGACTGGTCGGGGTCGCCAACGACACAGACATTGTGCCTCTGCCCGCCCAGCTGCTTTATCAGCTCATACTGGACTAGATTGGTATCCTGAAACTCGTCCACCATGATATGCAGATAGCGGGACTGATATTTAGCCAGGGTCTCGGGGCTTTGGCGAAATAGCTGCACCGTCTTCATCAGCAGGTCGTCAAAGTCTAGGGCGTTGCTTCCCTCTAAGAGCTGCTGGTAGCGCTCATATACCCGCCCCACCACCTCTTCAAAATAGCTGGTGGTATGCTGAATATATTCCTGCGGGGTCAGGGTGCGGCTCTTGGCCGCGGAAATAGCCGAGGCTACCGCCCTGGGGGCATACTGCTTGGGGTCAAGCCCTATCTCCTGGATAGACCTCTTAAGCAGGCTGAGCTGGTCTTCCTCATCGTAGATGACGAACCTGGGGTCAATGCCTATAGCCCGGCCATCACGGCGCAGGATTCGGGCGCAGATAGCGTGAAAGGTGCCGATGGTCAGGTCACCCAAGGCCCGGCCAATAAGCCGGTGGAGCCTCTCCTCCATTTCCCTGGCGGCTTTATTGGTAAAAGTAACCGCCATAATGCGGTGGGGGCTGACGCCGCAGACCCTGATGAGGTAAGCCACCCGATGGGCAATGACCCTGGTCTTGCCACTACCGGGACCAGCCAGAATCAGCACCGGCCCCTCAATCGCCTCCACCGCTTCCTTCTGCGCCGGATTAAGCCCGTCCAGAATATCCATCTATTTCATTATAACATTGGCGGCGAATGGTTTGAAAGGCGGCGACCTGTTGACAGAAGATTATAAAAGCCATAAAATATATTTGGATATGCGCATATACTGTTATAATAAAGGAAGGTTATGCAAGACCTAATTAAGGCAACGAAGGCTCTCTCTGATGAGACCAGGCTAAGAATCCTAA
>CAZQXA010000067.1:0-6474 GCA_964597155.1 uncultured Dehalococcoidales bacterium | reverse complement strand
TGGTATCCTTGCCGGTTATCTTCTTGGTATTGAAGGCGCCGAAGCCCAGGAAGGCCTCGCCCGTCATGTTGACCGCCAGCCAGTAGCGGTGGTCGTTCTTGTTCGTATCCCAGAAGAACTTCTTCTTCTCCCGGATACCCATGATTGACTTCATCAGGCAGCCTTCGAAAAGATTGGTAAAAGTCCAGAGTACCTTGTTGACCTCATTATCTAGGAGGGTGAAGTCCACCGCAAGGGACTTGACCAGCTCGCGGGCCTGCTTTGCCGCCTCGCCGGTGACAGGCTCGCCGTAGACAATCTCGCCGTCCTTAACATAGGTGTCGGTAATGACCTGCGGGTTGCGGATGAATTTGTCGCCCTGTTTGAGCACCGGCATCACCTTGCTCAGGTAATTCTTGCGCAGCATCTTGTAGGCGCTCCACATCTCGCAGGATACGCAGTTCCACATGGCGTCTTCTATGGTGAGGGCCCAGGGCAGGAAGTCCGAAGAGCCACCGACCGGCGCCGAGCCGTGCCTGGGGCCGGCCTGCCCGAAGATAGCCAGGTCGGAGGCTACGGCTATGTCGCAGGCGCCACCGATTTCCTGGCCGCCGGCGACGCTCATGCCGTTGATTCGCCTTATCACCGGTTTCTGGCACATCAGGATGGAATCAACCATCCCATTAAAGAGGTCCATGTACTGGCCGTACTCCTTCGGCTTGGAGGAGTAGTATTCCGAATACTCCTTGGTGTTGCCGCCGGTGCAGAAAGCGTTACTGCCGGCACCGGTGAAGACCACGGCCACTACCCGGCGGTTCATCTGCGCCCGGTGGAAACCAGCGATAACGCCCTTGACCATCTCGGTGGTGTAGGAGTTGTACTGGGCGGGGTTATTAAGGGTGACCCAGGCGCTGTAAAGCCCCTCCACCGGTTTGCCGCTGGGATCGATGATGGGTTTTTCCTCATACATGGTGCAGGGGGCTTCGGTGCCGAAATGCTCCATACCCCAAATATTGTGGTCCTTGACACCGCCTTCTCTTGGTACCCAGTCTAAAGCCATTTCCAATACCTCCTTTTTGCTTTAAATTTTAGAAATCAGGAGTCAGCACTATTCTTTTGGTCAGCCCGCCCTTATGAGCCTCTTCATAAGCTTCTTTTATAGTGCTCATCGGTCTGGTCTCAACAAAGGGCTCTATCTTTACCTTGCCCGCCAGGACCATCTTTAGGACCTCGTTGTAGTACTTGGGCAGACAGCCCCATGAGCCCAGAATATCAGCATCAAAGGCCATCAGTCTTGAAAGTGAATACTCATTCTTCTGCATGCCAAAGCCGCATATCACCAGTACCCCGACAAATGATAGCATCTCCAGGGCAATTGCCTGGCCCTCGGCGGTGCCGGTCCACTCAAAAATCTTCCAGCCGTAGTTTCCCGGCACGCCCCTTTCCTTGCAGTAATTGCGGAACTCATCCCTGATATCCCTGGGGCTTTTACCTACCGAGCTGATGACATGGGTGGCGCCGTAGTCCAAGGCTCTCTTGAGCTTCTCCGGGTTTCGGGCAATGCCGATAACCTCTTTAGCGCCCAGCGCCGAGCAAATCTGGGTGGCATAGACACCAAGACCGCCGGTAACGCCAATAATGATGGTTAAATCCCCCGCTTTCACCCCAGCCCTCATTGCCGCCTGATAGGGCGAGGTTACGGCATCGGCAACCACGGCAAGGTGGGAGAGGGGTATCCCCTTCCTATCGGGAACCAGACACAAGTCGGCGGCGGGGACAACAATATGGCTGGAAAAACCGCCGTAAATCCCCATGCTGTTCCCGGGCATCTTCTGCGCCAGGCAGCGGTTGCCTCTACCGGCAGCACAGATGGGACAATTATTGCAGGGCATCACCGCCGGTATAATCACCTCCTTGCCCAGCCACTTACCCTCGCCGGCTATTACCGTGCCGCTGATTTCGTGCCCCAGGGTGAGCGGTGGCTTGTTTACCGTGGGCACGCCATCATAAAAATAGCCGAGGTCGGTGTGGCACACCCCACAGCCAGCAATCTCAACCAGCACCTCACCCGGCTTTACCTCAGGGACATCAACACTTGCCCTCTCCAGCTTGCCCGGCTCCACCATCTGCCAGGTTTCGATTTTGTCAGGCATTTTGGCCATATCTTTTATCTCCTCCCTCTAAGTATTAATAAATCCGAGGGGCGAAACTAGAGCTCCTTATCTCTTTAGTTTATCACCTCCTCGCTAGAGATTTTAATTAATTACCAATTGGGGGGAATCCAAGTAGTAAGTTTATCGTCTGAGCCCGCCTCATGTCAATAATAAAGGGTAGGGCTTGTTATACGCCGTGACTTAAGCGGGCCACCAGGCGCATAGGCAACCTCTGCTCCACCATCCTGGCCTGAGTGGCGGCAATATCGTATGGGATGCGGTAGAGGCGGAGCTTTTTGCTCTTGCTATCGTAGATAGCGTAGCTGGCCCTGGGGTCACCATCACGGGGTTGCCCCACGGCACCGGGATTGATAATTAAGCGCTCTCTGCCCAGGACAAGGTCATTATCGGTCGAGAAGGGACGGAAGGAACAAGAGCCGCCTTCGTCGTAGTTAAAGACCGCGGGCACATGGGTATGAGCCACCAGGCAAAACTTTGACTTGAAGTAAGCAAAATTTTCCCGGGCACCGCTGATGGAGAGGACATATTCCCAGATAGGCTCCCGGGGGCTGCCGTGCACCAGGGTAAAATCATCCTTCTCCATAACCAGGGGCAGACTCCTGATATAATCTTTATCCCGCGCCGTCAGCTGTCCGGCTGTCCACTCCGAGGCGGTGACGGCATCGGGATTAAATTCAGCGGTCTCTATCTTGCCTACCGCCGCCAGGTCGTGGTTGCCAGCCACGCAAACATGGTTAGCCTGGCGCAGGAGTTCAATGCACTGGTGCGGGTCTGGGCCGTAGCCGACAATATCTCCCAGGCACCACACCTCCCCCACCTCTCCCCGGCGCTCAATATCGAGCAGCACCGCCATGAAAGCGGTTAGATTGGAATGAATATCAGCGACAATGGCGTAACGCATACCCCAATTAATATACCAGCTTTTTTATTATCTGACCAGAGGTTACCTAAACTGGGACTTCCAGAGCCACTGTTGTCCCTTTGCCTGGCCCGGACTCTAGCCTTAGCCTGCCCCCGATGAGCTGAGCCCGTTCTTGCATCCCGGCTAAGCCAAGTTTGCCGGCAACGGTCAAGTCGTCCACCCTTTCTGGTAAGGCGAAACCCTTGCCCTCGTCTTTGACCGCTAGTGTGACCTTACCATCGCCGAATTTTAAAGTGACCCAGGCTCTTTTCGCCCCAGAGTGCTTCCACACATTCCTCAACGCCTCCTGGGCAATACGGAAAAACACCAGCTCTATCTCCGGAGGAAAGCGGCGCACCTCTCCCAGCACCGTCATCTTAACAGCTATGCCAAAGTGATTAGTCAGGTCAGAGGTCAACCACTCCAGTGCCGGCAGGAGACCCAGGTCATCCAACACCGATGGCCGCAGGTCTTGGCTGAAACGATGGACCCCGTCCAGTATCTTGTTGGCCTGTTTTCTTAGCTCCTCCAGGGGTTTGGCATTCCGAGGTGCCAGGCTACCGGCAGCAGAGACAAGCTTATCCACCTGACGCAAGAGAATTACCAAATCCTGAGCGGTGTCATCGTGAAGCTCCCGGGCGATGCGCTTACGCTCTTCCTCCTGAGCCCGGGTAATCTCCCGCAAATAGTGGCGCAGATTCTCCTCGGCATTCTTCCGTTCGGTAACATCCCTCAAGGTCTCTATTGCCCCGATTACTTCCCCGCTTTCATCCTTGATGGGGCTGGCCGTAAAATGAAGCCACCGGCCACTCCCCCTCAGAGTTTGAAACCAATCTTCAGCTTCATAGGCACCGTCAATTAGCCTAGATTTTTGGTATTTACCTCGATAATGGCTGGCTATTTTATTGGCCGGGGCTCCATCCACTATTAAATCAGCCATAACTGGCCTCTTTTCCGGGTAAAACGCCCTCCACTGCCCGTCTGTCCCGATTATCTCCTCCTTTTTTATAGCCGAAAGAGACTCCAGCGCCGTGTTCCAGTGAGTGACCGCATGCTGCTTATTGATGACAAATGCCGGGATAGAAGAGCCGTCGATAATCTTGGTAAGCATCTCCTCGGCACGCTTTCGCCGGGCAATGTCCCGGCGGTGCCAGTGGAACCAAAGATTGATTATGCCACCAACAATGATAACCCCCGCAGTCTCAAACAAGGCATCGGGCAGATATTCAGAGATTAAAAAAGCCCTAGGCAGCATAATGGCTAGGGCTACCGCCAGGCTAGCCAGCCCTGCCTTCAGCCCGAAAATATAGCCGGCGTAGGTTATTGGCAGCAGCAAGTAAACCCGTTCCGCGGCGTGCCGGGTCAAGCCCAGAAATGATAGCAGGGACGTTGAATCTATGTTGAGTATCTGCTGCGGGTAGTGCAAGACCAGGCCAAGGGCAAACAGGGCCAGCACTATCCAGAAATGACGATTAGATATAACCTTTGACATCCGACCTGATATATCTGGAGACATATACCGCACACCCCTCAAGTCTAAATAGAGCGATGGTTAAGGCAGGTCTTCCAGGGTAAGCCAGCCCTTTCTCAGCGCGTATAATACCGCCTCAGTGCGTGAAGCGACCCCCAACTTACTAAAGATGTTCCCCAGGTGTACCTGGACCGTGCGCGGACTGAGGAAAAGCTGCTGGGCAATATCCTTGTTGCTGATGCCGGTGGCGGCTAACTTCAATACCTCCATCTCGCGCTCACTGAGAGGTTCAATTGCCCCTATCTCTTGGCGACCGGGGGATAGCAAGCGGTCGACAACCCGACGAGCGACTACCGGGTGAAGCACCGACTCGCCAGCATAAACCGCTCTTATGGCATCAATCAGCTCATGTACCCGCACACCTTTAAGTAAATAGCCAGCCGCCCCCGCCTCCAGGAGGGCAAAAATGTACTGGTCATAATCATAGGCAGTAAGTATCAGCACAGCTGTGGCTGGGGTAATCGCCTTTATCTGCCTGGTAGCTTCTACGCCGTTGAGTTTGGGCATGGCGATATCCATCACCACCACGTCTGGCTTCAGCTCTTTAGCCAGCCTGACCGCTTCCTCTCCATCGCCAGCTTCACCAACGACTTCCATGTCCGGTTCGCGCTGCACAAACTCGCGGGTGCCCTCCCGCACCATCACGTGGTCCTCAGCCAGCAAAACCCTAATCTTAGCCATGACCCTATCAAAATCCCTTCCACCGCAATTATAAACCACCCTACCCTCCACTTCAATAAGGTTGGATAGTAGAAAATGCTTAGGCCAAGGCGCTACCAAATAAGCCTTTAGCGCAGCCAAAAATAAGCCCTATACCAGATGGCAGCTAGCAGGCAATAGAGTAAGCTAGAAAGAGGATGAGGGGTTGACCAGGCTGAGAGGAAAGGAGACAAGAGAATGAAGACGAGGACTGATAAGGGAAAGGTTGTCGCCAAACCAACCGCGGAAGAGATCATAGCCGTAGCCCCGGAACAAATCCAGGACCGCATCCAGTGGGGCAAGGATTTCTTCAAAGCCGGGCATTACCAGGCGGCTCTAGAAGAATTTGAGGCTGTCCTGAGGACGGCCCCGGGCAGCATTGAGGCAAGGGTCTGGATACGAAAGGTCAAGGAGGCGCTGGCCCAACCAGAGGTTGAGGCAGTAGCCGAAGGGGAGGCGGCTCCAGCCGCCGAAGCGGTTAAAGCCAAAGAATGCGTCTGGATGAAGCTGGGCTTGGTCTCACAACGCATCTGCACCAACAACTATGAGTGCCTGACCTGCGAGTTTGACCAGACGATGCAAGAGCAGATGGCTAGAGGGGAGACGCCGGAACTTGACGCCGCACTGGAGAGATTCAAGGAGTTACCGGGCAACCAGAGGGTCTGCCGCTATGCCCTAAAGGGTGACATTTCCTACCGGCTCTGCACCCGCCTCTTCCACTGTGCCACCTGCGAGTTTGGGCAAAACATGGAGGAAGCTCTTCAGCGAAAGCTGGCTAAGCTGGCCGCCAGGCGGGATGCCTTGCTTAAAAAGGAGGTTAAGGTATAGTCAGAGCTTCTGGCGAGCGATATAGCATAAAAAAGGGTAGGCGTGGTAATAAGCGCCTACCCTTTTATTTTACCCCACCCCCCTGTTTAGCGAAGGTATTATCTTCCCACCCAACCCACCCTACAGAGGTTTCACCTTTCTTTCACCCTTTCATTCTTGTTTCTAGAGTGCGTTTTGCTTCCCACCCAAACCCACCCTCATAGGCTGGTGACCTTATTCCCTCCTTTTACAGGGGGTGGGGAAAGATTGTTAAAGGTTATGCCTTTAAAGGGCGGGTGGGTATGGGAAGAAAGACTAAAGCTAAAAGCGGGGGTGGCGGGGCAAACATTTATACCCCACCCTTTAATTCGTGCTATAATTTT
>CAZQXA010000066.1:0-6753 GCA_964597155.1 uncultured Dehalococcoidales bacterium | reverse complement strand
CTGGGCGATTCAACCTTCTTCCACGCCGGCATACCGCCCCTGATAAACGCCGTCTATAACAAGGCAAACATCACCATGGTCATACTGGATAACTCAGCCACGGCTATGACTGGCTTCCAGCCCCACCCCGGCACCGGCTATACTGCCATGGGAGAAGAGACCATCCGGCTAAAGCCGGAAGATATAGCCAGAGCCTGTGGCGTAGAGTTCGTCGAGGTAGTAGACCCCTTTGACCTTAAAAAAGCCACCGAGACCATAGAGAAAGCAATAAGGTTTGATGGACCGGCGGTCGTCGTTTCCAGAAGGCTCTGTGCCATGATTGAGCAGAGGGAGAAGAGAAAAAGGAAGGAAAAGGTTATCCCTCGTTATATAGACCAGGATAAATGCAATATAAAATGCAACGCCTGCATCGAACTTCTGGGTTGTCCGGCGATAATAAAAGAGGATGGCAAGACGGTAATTGACAGCTCGCTGTGCACCGGCTGTGGAATCTGTGCCCAAGTCTGTCCCTATAAAGCAATAATAGAGGAGAAGGAATGATAAAAGAATTCAACGTGCTAATCACTGGTGTTGGTGGACAGGGCATAATTTTGATGTCGGAGCTTCTGGGAAAGTCAGCGGTTAAAGACGGGTTGAAGGTCAGGGGCTCGGAGATATTGGGCATGGCGGTCAGAGGTGGCTCGGTAACCAGCGTCATCAGAATCGGAGACGATGTATATGGTCCTCTTATCCCCGTGGGGAAGTGTAATGCCCTGGTCGGAATGGAGCCCTCGGAGGCACTGAGAAATATCACCTGTCTATCAAAGTCCAGCCTGGTCATTCTTAACACGGCGGTAACCGTCCCTTTCACCGTCTCCCTGGGTGAAAGCAACTACCCCAGTTTGGAGGAAATCCTGGAAAAACTGGAGAGCGCCTCAGACAGGGTAGTCAAGCTGGATGCCGCCAAACTGGCTCAAGAGGCAGGTAGCCTGCTGACCACCAATATTGTGATGCTGGGGGCATTATTTGGCACCGAGCAGCTCCCGATAAAAATAGCCCCCATAAAGGGATCTATAAGAGAGCGTTTCCCGGCGAAAGTAGCTCCGGTTAATATTAAAGCCTTTGACCTTGGCTATGAAGCCTGCCGGCAAGCACTTAAGAAATAATAAAGAGGGCACCAGCCGCCGCATAATGATGGGCACTCAGTTACCCTTTCTCCCACTACCCTTAGGCGGAGAAACCTCAATACTATTAATGAGTTGGGTAATATCTAGCCCTGGCCACCCCCCCTTGATGACGTCCAGGTTAACAAAGGTTTCGGTTCTCAGGATGCTGGGGAGAGCGGAGATTTCCTTTTCAATGAAGTGAGAAAGCTCTTCTGGTGACCGGGTCATGATTATCGCCATAAGGTCATATCTGCCAGTGACAAAGGCTAGGTAGCATACATTTGGCTTCTGAACTAGTTCCTCAGCCACCTTTCTTAAGTCCGCCATCCTGACCTGCAGCCCCATAATACTTAAAAAATTGTAACCCAGCGCACGCGGATTTGGCACGGCGACTATTTTCATGATGTTCCTGTCCTGAAGGTTCTTTACCCTCTGTCGCACCGTGCCTTCAACTACCCCCAGCATTTTGGCCAGATCTACATATCCCTGCCTGCCCCTCTTTTGCAGCTCCTGTATCAATCTTCGGTCAAGCGCATCTATCATCTCAACCTCGTAAGAAAGGTTTATTGATAAGTTTAGCACATTCTCGCTTTTTTGGAAATGGTTTCAAGAAACAAATGCCAGCGAATTCAGAGTTTTGCTGGTGTGCTGCTCCTAATAATTACGATTTCCGTAAAAATTTGGCTGTAATTTAGGTTGACGGCTTGCGAACTTCGTGGTAAATTCCAAGTATCACAAATGAAGACGCTCTTTTAAGGGAGCCTTTGTCAAAAGCTTGGGAGGTATGGTGCTTTGAGAGTTAATTCAAGGTTCATGGCTAGGAAGGACAAAAGCTCTATTCTACCCAAGGTATTATTCTTACATTGCATTACAAGACACGAAGTGACCCAAAAAGCAATGTAAGAATTGATTTAGAAGGTGACGGGATGGATGAAGGAAGGGCATCAAAATCGCTAGGTTGGCGCTTGTGAGTGCCTTTCTTTTGTGCGAGCGAAACAGTAAGACCAGAGGCCGGGTAAGCCTGTTGAATGTGCGATAGGGAACAACTGAATAACTACCCTGTAAATAGAAAGGGGAATGATGGGAAAAGGGAACGTGTCGGATTTACTAGCTGCTGATCTGGTCATTGTTAACGGCAAGATAGTCACCGTTGATAAAAGATTCTCCATTGCGCAGGCGGTTGCTATTAAGGACGGCAAGGTTATTGCGGTAGGGAAAGATGAAGATATCAAGAAATTAGCTGGTAAGAATACAAAAGTTTTAGACCTTAAAGGTAAAACGGTACTTCCGGGAATCAACGACTCTCATATTCATGCTATTGCCTTTGGGGGCACAAGGCCTCCTCTGGCGGTTGGAATAGGGTACCCGGCGGTAAAATCTATTAGCGATATAGTAAAGGCGGTTGGCGAGAAGGTTAAGACCGTTAAACCCGGAGAATGGATTCAGGGGTGGGGGTGGGACGAAGGTTATTTACAGGAATGCCTAAAGGACCCGTCAAGGCATCCTAAAAAACAGGATTTAGACTCCGTATCCCCTGATAACCCGGTCTGCCTTAACGACTTCTCGGGGCATGTTATCTGGGTCAACAGCAAAGCTCTTGAGCTGGCAGGAGTAACCAAGGCCACGCCTATTCCTCCGGGGGGTGATATTGTAAAAGACCCGGCTACTGGAGAGCCCACAGGATTGCTAAAGGAACTGGCAGCAGAGGGTTTGGTGATGAGGGTGATCCCTCCTCTCACCAGGGAGCAAAAGAGAAAAGCGATTCTTACAGCCATGAAGGAACTCAATTCTATAGGGATAACCAGCATCACTGAAGGAGCGCTGGGTCCTGGTGGCGGTGAATTTCAGGGAGGGCTGCTCGGCTCCGAGTGCATCAGTGTGTACAATGACCTTTACAATGAGGGCAAGCTATCGGTAAGGGTCAACATTTTACTACTTTTTGGAGAGTACGGGGCCCTTTCTTTTAAAGACATACAGAAGGGGGTATCTTATCTAGGGTTACATACTGGTTTTGGCAGCGAATGGCTTAGAATAGCCGGGGTGAAATTATTTGCTGATGGCATTCCACCGAGCAAGACGGCCTGGATGCATGAGGAATACGTTGGTGGCGGCAGTGGGGGGCTGGTAATTCCGGGGGAGACGGATGAAGAGCGCTATGATGAGCTTATAAAAATGATAGTTCATGTTAATAGACATGGATTTCAGCTGGGCATTCACGCTACCGGCGATAGGGCAATTGATGCCTGTGTGGACGGTTACATAAAGGCGCTGGAGGAGCATCCCTGGGATGCTCGTCATTATGTGATACACGGTGACTTTACCACGCCTGAATGCATCAAACGCATGGCCAGACATAACATAGGTGTTGCTGTGCAATCAGGAATAAAGTGGACGATTTCAGATTTTATGGACAATCTTGTAGGCGAGAAAAGGTCGGCATGGCAGTGGCCTCTAAAGGCCCTGTTGGATGGTGGTATTCATTTTAGCAACGGCTCCGATGCTCCGGTGAGCTATCCAAACTGGAAGCAGGGGATTGAAGCAGCTGTTTTAAGAGAATCTAAAGCCACGGGGAAGGTAAGCGGGCCGGAGCAATGTATTAGCCGGGAAGAAGCCGTCCGTTCTTATACTATTGAGGGCGCCTGGCAGGACCACATGGAGGATATTAAAGGCTCTATTGAGGCGGGCAAGCTAGCCGACTTATGTGTTCTTGATGAAGATATTTTAACTGTTGATCCTCACCGGATTAAAGATATACGTACTTTGATGACTATCGTTGGTGGCAAAATCGTCTCTGACATTAATCAAAGAGGTACGAGTATTCTTTTAGTAGAACAGAATGCTCGATTAGCTCTCAGACTTGCTCACAGAGGCTACGTATTAGAGACAGGAACTATCGTATTACACGGAAGCGCAAAGGAACTACTGCGCAGTGAACATGTAAAAAAGGCTTACCTAGGAGGATAGTAATATGAGCCGCAAGGGGGCAACTTGCTGGATAAATGTTAGTGATTTAGAGGAGGGAATAAATGAATTCAAGCTGCCCGCGACTGGCGGGCTTGTAGGGAAAGAACTTAAATTTTACTTTAATGCAGATAACCAGGTCATCAATTATGTTTTTCATGATATGAGCTCTCTTACTTGGGAAGTTCTTTATGGTCCTAACAAGGGAGAGTCTTGGGCCGAAACGTACGAGGCTATTCGCGCAGCCCCTAACATATTCTTCGTTGATTTTGTAAGAAAAAATCCACCTAACGTTTCTGTCTCAATGGCCCTTGACTTAAACACCAGAAAGGCAACAATTATCATAGCTACTGCGCCTGCCAGGAAATCAGCGAGCCAAAGTTTCGTGGATAGGCTGGGGAAGGGCTTGGACTTGAGTGCAATGAAGGTCGAAATTCTGCACGCAAATGTCAACCCGCCCTCGTCCGATGAACCGATTATACCTCATGAGAGAACAACCGACCTAGTCGGAAAGAGAAACAAGTACACCTATAGCGGCAAGCATGTGTATGAGCATATCTATCTCAATGACCGATTATATACATGGCATTGCCTCAAGGGTCCAGAGAAAGGGTTAGCCGATACCGACATTTGCGACTATTTCAAGATTGCCCCAGATGTTTATCTGTTTACCTGGCGGGAAAAGATTATCCCAACCGTCGGTATAGTTTTAATTAATCTCAAAGAGATGAGATCGAACGGGAAAATATTCGGGCTCGACCTGACTTCAGGCAAGATCGTGAATTTCACCGTGGGTTCTCGTGCCGAGCTTATCAATGAGACATACTATTCCTGAGGGAGACGCAGCCACAGCCATGACCGGCTTCCAATCCCACCCCGGCACCATCCACTGCTGTGGCCAACCCATGGAACTAAAGAAGTAAGGCAAAACATTTGGCAGGAGGTGTTATTCAAGTGGCAACTCAATTAGGTAAAAGGTATCGCTGCGCTAAGTGCGGCACTGAAATACTATGTACTAAAGCCGGTGAAGGCAAGCTGACCTGTTGCGGTCAAGAAATGAAAGTCCAGGAACCCCGGCCGATTCCTTCTTCAGATTAGGAAGACCAGGATTAAAGAGGAAGTAAAGAGTGATTATCAGCGAATTTCTCGACCTGTCCGCCCTGCTCGTCCCGGAGAGGACAGCCATCGCCTTCGAGGGTAAGCGCTACAGCTACGCCGAGCTAAAAGAGCGAGTCAACCGCCTGGCCGACGCCTTGAACCGCCTGGGCTTAAAGAAGGGGGACCGGGCGGCTATTATCGAGGTCAACTGCAACCAATATGTCGAAGCCTGTTTCGCTACGGCGAGGTTAGGCGCTATCTTCGTCCCCCTGAACTTCAGAATAAGGCAGGACGAGTTGAGCTACCTGGTCGGCGAAGCCGAGCCCAGCGTCCTCCTCGTCGGCAGCCGTTACGCCGACATGGTGCGTAGCGTTAAGCCCCAGCTAACCTCGGTGAAGCACTTCGTTATTCTTGGTGGCGAGCGTGAGGGAATGCAAAGCTACGACGAACTGCTCGAATCCGGCTCGCCTGAGGACAAAACCTTCGCCGAGGTTAAGGACGAAGATATCGCCGTGCTCATGTTCACCGCCGGCACCACCGGCTTCCCCAAGGGAGTGCCGCAGGAACATAATGCCTACAGCTCCTACGTGCTGAGCAGCGTCGACCCGCCCGACATGGAAGCGCAGCCTGAGACCAACCTGCTGGTCATGCCCCTCTACCACGTGGCCGGGATGCAGGCCCTGATGGCCAGCATCTACGGCGGGCGGACTATCGCCCTGATGCGGCAGTTCGACGAGAAGGAGTGGTTCGAGACGGTGCAGCGGGAGAAAGCGACTAGGGTGATGGTGGTGCCGACTATGCTTAAACGAATCGTGGAGTACCCCGAATTCGAAAAGTATGACCTCTCCAGCGTCAGAGTGATAACCTACGGCGCCGCCGCCTGTCCCTACGAGGTGCTTAAAGAGGCCATAGAACGCTTTCCGGGGCGGGCGCTGATAAACGCCTTTGGCGGCACCGAGACCTCATCCACCATCGCTGCGCTGCGAGCCGAAGACCAGATAATCACCGGCAAGGAGTCGGCGGCGGAGCGGGAAAAGAAGCTGAAGCGTCTGGCCAACTCTATCGGGCTGCCCCTGGAGGACGTCGAGATTCAGGTCAGGGATGAAAAGGGGCGGGAATTAGCTGCAGGGCAAATGGGTGAAATCGTGGCTAAAAGTCCGAGAATAATGAAGGGCTACTGGAAGGACGAAGAAAAGACGAAGAAGGCCTTCACCACCGACGGCTGGTACCGCACCGGCGATATGGGTTGTAAGGACGAAGAGGGCTACATCTACCTTAGCGGGCGCGCCGACGACATCATTGTGAGGGGGGGCGAGAACATCGGCCCCGACGAGGTGGAGAGCGTCCTCTCCACCCACCCCAAAATCGAGGAGGCGGCCGTCATCGGGGCCAGGGATGAGGAGTGGGGGCAGCAGGTCAGAGCCATCGTCCGGCTCAAAAAGGGTGAAACTGCCACCGAGGCGGAGATTATCGACTTCTGCCGTTCCCGCCTGGCCGGCTTTAAGCGCCCGACCTCAATAGTCTTTGTCAGCGAGGAGCTGCCCAAGAC
>CAZQXA010000065.1:0-6777 GCA_964597155.1 uncultured Dehalococcoidales bacterium | reverse complement strand
ACTGTGATAAAGTGGCTGAACTAGCCGGGATAGATATAGCCAAGGCGGGGTACAAGCTACATTACTGCAAGGGGGAATACTTCAGCGTAGGTAGTGGTAAAAGTACATTAGTTAAGAGGTTAATATATCCAGTGCCACCACCTACAGTCACCGGGGTGGGAATTCATGCTACCTTTGACCTAGAGGGAAGAATGCGGCTAGGTCCCAGTATTGAATACGTAGATAGCATAGATTATGCCGTCGATAATCAGCACAAGCAGCTGTTTTACGATTCAATAAGAAGGTTCTTACCCTGGATAGAGTATGACGATCTAGAACCTGAGATGGCCGGTATCAGGCCTAAGCTTCAAGAACCCGGAGCGGAGATTAAGGACTTCGTGATTAGAGAGGAAAGCGATAAAGGCTTACCCGGACTTATCAATCTCATCGGCATTGAGTCTCCCGGTCTGACCGCCTCCCCGGCTATAGCCGAATATGTTGCCAGCTTGGTCAAAGAGCTGTTAAAAAACTAACCTGTCATACCCATTTCCCCCATCTTGGGTTATGCGGCAAAAATAAGCCAATATTTTCCGCTAAGCACTATTTCATAGAGACAACCCTTGTTCCAAATTTTACTAAATTCCCCTAGAGGGTATTGACAAAGCCGGAAAGATATGCTATTATGGTAAGCGGTTACCGTATACCATAATATTAAGGTAGAAGATTTAGATGAAGAGGATTTACATCAGAGAAGAGGTCTGCATTGGCTGTTACCTCTGCGGGGTGTATTGCCAGGTGGAACACTCGCAATCGAAGGACTTAATCAAGGCATTCAAAAGGGAATCTCCTAAGCCTCTAGCCAGGTTATTTGTTGAGGTGAGGGATAGTATCTCCCTTTCGGTGCAATGCCGTCATTGCGATGAACCACCCTGTGTCTATGCCTGTCTTACCGGAGCCTTCCAGAAAGACCCCGAGAGCGGCATCGTCACGATGGATGAGGGGAAGTGTATCGGTTGCTGGACATGCATATTGGCCTGTCCCTTTGGTGCTATCAGGCAGGATATACAGAGGGGAAGAATCGCCAAATGCGATTTCTGCCCGGAACACGCTGTTCCTGTTTGTGTGGCTAACTGCCCTAATGAGGCGCTGGTGTATCTGGAGACGCCGGATGGGAGTCCCAAAGTAGCTGACAAGGTAACTCAAATAAATATAAGGGAGGTGTAATATGTCTTACAACTGGGGACCGCGTTATATTGTTCCTTCAGAGGTGTTAAAGAAGTATTCGGGTAGCGTTCTATTGCGTGAGGAACTTAACGAAGAGCTGCTGGATAAGGAGTTAGAGGAATTAGGTCTTGCTGGACCTATCCTGAGGATAGCTAACCCCTGGTACTATCGCCAGAAGAATACGGCTACTTGGATTAAGCTCGGCGAGTCTGAGGATAGGCAGGACAACTTCCCGGTGAGGTGGGACACAATGAACTTGGAAAACGGTCAGTATGAGGTAATGGGGTTAATGCACGTCTTTGTCAAAAAGGATGGCCAGGAAACGGCTATCGCCCGGGAAAACGTGGTCGAAGTTACCGTCGAGAACTGAACCGCCTTAAGTGCAGGGAGGAGAGGGCTTTAGATGATTGCCATAATTGATTATGGTGCCGGTAATTTACGCAGCGTGGTTAATGCGGTCAGCAAATTGGGCTACCAGGCAAAGGTAACCGGCAGCCCCGCGGATTTGCTTAATGCCCAGGCGGTCATCCTGCCCGGGGTTGGTGCCGCCGCTGATACCATGGAAAATCTGCAGAGACTAGGGCTGGCTAGTTCTATTCAGCGCTTTATTGCCCAAGGCCGAGCCTTTCTCGGTGTCTGTATCGGACTGCAAATACTCTTTACTGACACCGAAGAAGGCGGCGGGCATAAGTGCCTTGGCATCATTCCCGGGCGAGTGAGGAAGCTGCCTTCGGGGCTAAAGATTCCCCACATGGGATGGAACCAGGTAAAGCAGAGGGTTTCGCACCCGGTGTTTAAGGACATACCAGATGGAGCCAATTTTTACTTTGTCCATAGCTATTTTGCTGAGCCGGATGACAAGTCGCTAATTGCCGGCGAGACTGACTATGGCATCCCTATATGCAGTGTCATTGCCCGAGACAATCTGGTGGCAACCCAGTTTCACCCGGAAAAGAGCGGGGAGTCCGGGCTCAGGATGTACGCTAACTTTTTAGAAATGGTGCTTAAATGAAAACTAGGTACTTGATTATAGGCAACTCAGCCGGCGGTATTGGCGCTGCTGAAGCCATCCGCCAGGTGGATAAGGCGGGCGCAGTCACCATAATCTCCGACGAGCCCTACCCCGCCTATTCAAGGCCGCTTATCTCAGAGTATCTGGCGGAGAGACGACCTCTGAAAAAGATGCTGTTTCGGCCAGCTGACTTCTACCAGGAGAACAATATTCAGACTATTCTGGGCCAGAAGGTAACCGGGCTTAATATCAGCGGACGTAGCATTAGGCTTGAGGACGGCGGGGCAATAACCTGGGAAAAGCTGCTGCTGGCTACCGGCGGCTCATCTATTGTTCCTCGGATAGAAGGTATCGAGTTGAAAGGGGTCTTTACCTTCACCAAGCTTGACGACGCCAAGACGATTGACCACTTCCTGGGTGAATACCCGAGGAGAAGGGTAAGGGCGGTGGTCATTGGTGGTGGACTTATCGGGGTGAGTGTTACCGAGGCACTGGTGAAGCGAGGGCTTGAGGTTACCATTGTTGAGATGAAGGAGCAGATTTTGAATACCATCCTGGATGAGGAGGCATCAGCCCTGGAGGAGGAGACCCTGAGGCAGGCTGGGGTGGAGGTCATAACCGGTCATACCGTAGCCAAAATCAGTAGCTATCGGGGGGATGCCGTCACCGGCGTCACCCTTGATGATGGGCGCCCCATACCCTGTGAGCTGGCAGTACTGGCCATTGGCGTTCAGCCGCGCCTGGAGCTTGTCTCCGGCACCGGAATAAAGACCAACCGCGGCATAGTAGTTGACCGCCATATGGTGACATCTATTCCTGATGTCTATGCCTGCGGGGATGTGGCTGAGTCTTATGATTTTGTCTATGGTGAGAACAGGCTCACCCCTGTCTGGCCCAATGCCTATATTGGAGGAAGGACTGCCGGATTTAATATGGCCGGCGTGCCCACTAAGTATCCCGGGGGGACAGTGATGAATTCCCTGAAATACTTTGGGCCGGATGTCGTCTCGGCGGGAATAGTGACCCCTGCTGATGATAGCTACCAGGTGCTCAGCCAAAAACATGACAATATCTACCACAAGGTCGTCTTAAGAGACGGGCTGGTGGTGGGCATGGTCTTTGCCGGCAATATTGAGAAATCGGGCATAGTCTTCGGCCTGATGAAGGACAGGGTAAAGGTTGATGCTTTCAAGCGGGAGCTTGTGGCTGGTGATTTCGGTCTTGCCTCTCTCCCTGAAGAAATATGGCGGCCACAGTTAGAATTGCCACCTTCAGAGTTGGTCTCACCAGTCCCCCTTGAGCAGCCGGAAGAGATGGTCATGGGAGAGTAGGTTATTGGGGGCGATGACGATGAAAGAATTCAACCGAATAAATAACCCCTACCACGACGAAAAGGTAATTGATGCCTGCTCCCTGTTCGGAGCCATGGATATCTCGGGGAAAAGGTTCTCGGGAGAGGGCGTCATCAGGGCTATTGCCAACATGCACCTCCGCGGCAACGGCCTTGGTGGGGGCTTTGCCATCTACGGGTTATACCCGCAGTACGCTGAGTGTTATGCCTTCCACATAATGTACCTGAGCCGGGAAGGGCGTGAGCAGGTGGAGGCGTTTCTTAAAGAGCGGTTCGACCTGATTTACGGTGAGGAAGTGCCCACACGAGAGACACCGGCAATTACTGAGCCACCACAGATATGGCGCTACTTCCTCAAGGTAGCTCAGCATAATCCCCAGCAGCAAGCAGAGGATGACTATGTTGTTGAGCGTGTGATGGAGATAAACACCGAGCTTGAGGGCGCCTTTGTCTTCTCCAGCGGTAAGGATATGGCCGTGTTCAAGGGGATGGGCTATCCTGAGGAAATAGCCAATTACTTCTGCCTGGAACAATATAGGGGTTACCTGTGGACTGCCCACGGCCGCTTCCCGACCAATACTCCCGGCTGGTGGGGTGGGGCTCACCCCTTCAATATCCTGGACTGGACAGTAGTTCATAATGGCGAGATTTCTTCTTACGGTATAAACCGTCGTTACCTGGAGCAGTTCGGCTATCACTGCACCATGCAGACCGATACCGAGGTGGTGGCTTATGCCGTAGACCTGCTGATACGAAAGCACAACCTGCCGGTAGAGATAGTGGCTAAAATACTGGCGCCTCCCTTCTGGGATAATATTGAGCGCCGCCCTCCCGAGGAGCGGAGGCTGCTCCGAACCCTGCGTCAGGTATACGGCAGCCTGCTGTTAAACGGGCCGTTCACGGTAATTATTGCTCATCAGGGTGAGATGATTGGGCTTACCGACCGCATCAGACTGCGCCCGCTCACGGTTGGAATAAAGGGGGACAGGCTTTACCTCTCATCTGAGGAGTCAGCTATCCGCCTGATTTGTCCCGACCTGGATAGGGCATGGATACCGATGGGTGGTGAGCCTATTATGGGCAGATTGGGGGAACCACTTCAGCCAAAGAAGGTAGTTACTAGCGGGGGGAGAGTGTCCGATGCTAACTAAGAGGATTATTCCCTGCCTTGATGTCAAAGAGGGACGGGTGGTGAAAGGGACCAGCTTCGTCCAGCTACGCGATGCCGGCGACCCGGTAGAGCTTGCCAGTTTCTACTATAAAGAGGGTGCTGACGAGCTGGTTTTTCTGGACATAACGGCTACCCCCGAGGAACGCGATACCATGGTGGAGGTTGTTGAGCGCATCTCAGAGGAGGTATTTATGCCGCTGACGGTGGGCGGGGGACTGCGCAGCATCGAAGACATGCGGCGTATGCTGCTGGCCGGGGCGGACAAGGTCTCGATAAACACCGCCGCCGTGCTCAAACCAAACCTGATTAGAGAGGGAGCCGACAAGTTCGGCAGCCAGTGCCTTGTCGTCGCCATAGATGCCAAGCGAGTAGATAACAGCCAGCAACCCCTCTGGGAGGTCTATATCTATAGCGGTCAAAAACCCACCGGGATTGATGCCCTTACTTGGGCAAAAAAGGCGGCCGAGTTTGGTGCCGGGGAATTGCTGCTTACCAGCATGGATGCTGATGGGCATAAGGCGGGATATGACATTGATCTTACCGCCGCTATCTCCGGGGCAGTGAGTGTGCCGGTTATTGCCAGTGGCGGTGCCGGCACTCTGGAAGACCTTTATCAGGCCCTGGCTTTGGGCAAGGCTGATGCTGTCCTTGCCGCCAGCATCTTCCATTATGGGAGCTACTCTATCAGAGAGACCAAGGAATACCTGGCCAAAAGGGGAATACCGATACGGCTTTAGGGAAAAGATGATGAAGACCTATCTATCGCCCAAATTTTTAGTGGAACGAGACCCGGAGCGGTGCATCCAGTGTCAGGTGTGCGTTAACCAGTGCACCTTCGATGCTCACTACTATGACGCCGAGGACGATGAGGTGCGTAGCCGCGAGGAGAACTGCGTCGGCTGCCAGCGCTGCGCCGTTTTCTGTCCAACCCAGGCGTTAACCATCAGAGAAAACCCCTCAGGCTATCGGCAGAACTATAACTGGCGTCCTGAGGTCATTGAGGACATCATCAAGCAGGCGGAGAGCGGCGGGGTGCTCCTCACTGGAATGGGCAATGATAAAGGCTACCCTATCTATTGGGACCATCTGCTTCTCAATGCCAGCCAGGTGACCAACCCATCTATCGACCCGCTGCGCGAGCCTATGGAGCTTACCACCTATCTGGGGCGTAAGCCGGATAAGGTCGAGCTTAACCCTCACTCCGTTAGTTTAAAAACAGAGCTGGCCCCCCAGGTCAAGATTGAAGTGCCGGTAATGTTTGCCGCCATGTCCTACGGGGCGGTGAGCCTTAATGTGCATGAATCTTTAGCCAGGGCAGCTACCGAGATGGGCACCCTGTGGAACACCGGCGAGGGAGGGCTTCACCCCAGGCTGTATAAGTATGGCGATAACACCATTGTCCAGGTGGCATCGGGGCGCTTTGGTGTCCATCCTGATTACCTTGATGTCGCCCAGGTAATTGAGATTAAGATCGGTCAGGGAGCCAAGCCCGGCATTGGCGGGCACCTTCCCGGGGAAAAGGTGAGCGCTGAGGTCTCGGTGACCCGGATGATTCCTTTAGGGACAGATGCCCTCTCCCCGGCGCCGCAGCACGATATCTACTCTATTGAGGACCTGGCTCAGCTCATTTACGCGCTTAAGGAAGCGACCAACTATACCAAGCCGGTATCGGTGAAGATAGCTGCCGTCCACAACTCAGCGGCTATTGCCAGCGGCATGGTGAGGGCAGGGGCTGATATTATCGTTCTCGACGGCCTCAGGGGGGCCACCGGTGCTGCCCCAAAGGTTATTCGCGATAACGTTGGCATCCCCATTGAGCTGGCACTAGCCTCGGTGGACAGCCGCCTGAGGCAGGAGGGCATACGAAACCAAGCATCAATCGTGGTTTCCGGTGGCATCAGAAACAGCGGCGATGTAGCCAAGGCAATCGCCCTTGGCGCTGATGCGGTATACATTGGCACCGCTGCCCTGATTGCTTTGGGCTGCACTGTCTGCCAGCAATGCCATACCGGCAAGTGCGCCTGGGGAATCGGCACCACC
>CAZQXA010000064.1:0-7042 GCA_964597155.1 uncultured Dehalococcoidales bacterium | reverse complement strand
GCCATTTGCTCCTTGGTTGTCCCGTAGCGCTTCATATGCATTTTGGCAATCATGGCAAAAAAGGGTGGGGGTACGCCCAGCCCCATGGCCGAGTCCCAGTCGTGGTCATTGGTTGCTAGTTGCGTGTAGTTTGTTTCCCATCTCTGGGGCATATAGACCTTCTCCGCCCCGGTCACCAGAACCACCTCGGCGATGCCGCTTTCTACCAGTCCCTTGGCCACAATAATTCCGGAATTAGAGCCAGAGCAAAGGGTATCCAGACGAATGCAAATTGATGTTGGTTTTAACCCCAGTCGGTGGGCCACCAAAGGGGCGGTGTTCAGAGCCGAGGAATGTCTCCCCGCCATTGTGCTACAAACGATGAGCCCATCAATATCTGCGGGCTTAAGTGCCGGGATATCATCAGAGCAGGCTTTGGCTGCCTCTTGGAAGAGGTCAAATATGGTTGCTTCTCTTACGCCAAATTTACTCACTCCCCCGCCAACGATTACGGCGTTCGTCTTCTTGGCCATCTAAATGCCTCCTCTTTTGCTTATCTAATCAACTTCACCTTTAGTATATCTCTTCCCCAAACAGGATATGGAAGTCTGATACCTTTGTCTGCCATTTGGCCAGAAAGTCCTGGAATTTGGGCGATTTGGCGTCCTTCTGGCGGAAATCGTCCAGGCTGGTTAGATGCAGGATGCCTACATATTTGTAGGGAACCTCCCCCTTGGCAGCACCGATTATCTTGATCATCTCGAATTTCTTAACCGAGGATAGGCTCTCCAGCAGGGGACCTTTCTCGCTGGTGACATAGTCTTGGTATTCCTCATCGGTTATGCCTGCCTTTAGGTTGTAGAGAATAATTTCCTTGGCCAATTCTTTTGACCTCCTTCCTATCGATTTTTATCTTTTACAGCCCCAATTCTTTAAGTTTAGCCGCCGTCGGGTTGCCATTTTTGTCCCAGCCACGCGCCTGGTAGTACTCATCGAGCATGGTATCAAGGTCTGCCTGGCTGATAAGTTGACCGGCGGAAGCCCCGGCCTTAATTGGCTCAGTCATTAGGCGCTGGGGGAATGTGTCGTCTTTGCGGCTAAATCCTTCTCTGCCGTTAAAAAGCCGGGCAACATTATTTACCCTCTCCCCAACTTGCTGGATTTCTTCCGCGGTAAACGGAATCCCTGTAGCCGCGGTTACCAGGTCGGCGATAATCTGACAGGCGATATCGGTTATACCCATATCAAGGATAAAAGCGCACAGTGTGGCGCAATCACAGGTGACGCAACGGACATCCTGGTTCCACTTGGTCAGCCTTCCCTTCCCTTTTATGGCAAATCTATCAACCTTCTCCGGAATTGGGATGCCAAAGATTTCCTGGAAGGCGTAGCCGCGGTTATGGTCAGCCCCGTTATAAGCGGTGGCATAGTTCAGACCATGTGCCTTGGCTCCCCTGACATCGTAAGCCGGTAATTCCAGCCCTTTGATATTCATGGCATAATTTTCCGCCCCTTTACCTATTTGCTGGGCCGCTTTCTTGCTGCCTTGGCACAGAATGGCGCCTAGACCTTCTTTATAAGCCATCTGTCGGAGCATCGAAATCATTGCCTCATGGTTCCCGAACTTGAGGTCAACCCCGCCGGTATCCTGCTTGGTAAGTATTCCCCTTTCATAGAGTTCCATGGCAAAGCCTATGGTAACACCGGCTGAAATCGTATCTATGCCGTACTCATCACAGAGCCGGTCTCCGGCAATTACCGCGGGGAAGTAGTCTACCCCCACAGTACTACCCAGTGAATAGGTCGTCTCGAACTCAGGCCCTTCGGTCAGGAAACCGGCGTAGGGTCCACTTTTGACCATCTTGACCTGGGTACAGCCCACCGGGCAGTCAGCACAGGCAACCTTGGTAATTTTCATCGCTTGCTGAGCATCAAGGCCAATTCCCGGCACCATATTGACCTCTCCTGTTGCCGACCAGTTCCTGGTAGCTAACATGCCATTAGCCGTCATTGTATCAACTACCGAAGGGGTGCCAGTATTGGAGAAACCGGGATAGAGCACCGGACTGGCTTTCATCGAGCGGTTCATTCTCAGGCGTGCTTCTCTAAAACTAGCCGGGTCAGCCAGTGACGGTCTCCGGGTTCCAAGCACGGCGATAGCCTTTAGGTTTTTCGAGCCCATCACCGCGCCTAGTCCCTTTCTGCCGGCAGCCCGCCGTTCGTTGATGATGCTGGCTATGGGGATAAGCTTCTCGCCAGCCGGGCCGATGCAGGCAACCCGATAATTTTGGTCTTTGAGTTCCTCTTTAATAAAGAGCTGGGTATCAGTGGTTTCCATGCCACGTAGTCTTTCCGCGCTCCGGAAGCTAACCTCCCCTCCCTTGATGGCGACATAGGTGGGCTTTTGGGCTTTACCTTCGATAATTATCATGTCATAACCCGCCCTCTTCATCTCCGCCGGGAAATGCCCACCGGACAGGGCATTGGCTATAGTATTGGTAAGGGGGGACTTTGAAGCGACCACCATTCGGCTGGTGCAGGGAGCACCGGTGGCGGTTAGAGGCCCTACGGCCAGGATTAGTTTGTTTTCTTTAGCCAGGGCTGGAATTCCCGGTTTTAGTTCATCGTACAGGTACTTGAAGGCAAAACCCACTCCCCCTAAGTACTTTTTAGCTAGTTCTTCAGAGACTACCTCTTCTTTCGCCGTCTGGCTATCCAAATCTATCCTTAAAATCTTTCCCGTATAACCGCCTTTATACATAGTACCTCCAGTCATAGCTTATTTGAGTATTACTGATTAACCCCCGGCAATGATAAGCGCTATATAAAGCTCATCACCATCGCTGACCGCCTTGGTGAGTTCCTCAGGATAGGCGCTCTTTAAATTAATGGAGACAAAAATATGCCCCAAAAGTTTACCGTCTTTAGCAAAGAGCACCGGCTTAATTTTGGGGAATTGCCTGGCTAGGTCATCAAGGCTTTCACCGATTGTATTACCACTAACTTCCACCGTATTCCGGCCGTTAGTGAACTGCTGCAAACTTGAATAGAGATGTAGCTTGATAGTCATTTTTTACTTCTATATCATACCACAGTTTTTAATGTAAGCTAATAACCTCGCTTTGCAAAATAGCGCCCTTTCTTTCATAATGGTGGCTAATAGCAGGTTAAGGTATAAGGAGGTGAGACTTGACCACAGTAAAAGATTTTAACAGCTACGGAGAGGAGCTGGAGAGGCTACTGCTGCTCAAGACATCGCCAATAGCCGTAAAAATGCTGGAGAAGGAAGGGGATATTCCCCAAGAAGCCATCAGGCCCAAAAGGGACCGCGGTTACCACCTTGCCCAGTGCCAGGCTTTTGCCCTTTCGCGCCGCCGGCGGGAGACGATAGCCATGCTCAAGGAAGACAACTGGTGCTGGGCCCCCCTGATAGGCTATGGGCTGGTGAAACCTTTTGATGAGAAGACTATTTCCCCCCTTATCTATATAGTGGAAAACATGGAGGCGGCTCGGAAGATAGCCAAAAATTTTCCCCGCCTGGAATACGGCAAGTATATCGGTATCCTCTCCGCCCCTTTGAAGACAGCCAGCTTTAAGCCTGACCTGGTGCTTATCTATTCTAATACCGCGCAGCTAAGAAGCCTGCTCCTGGCGGTGAAGTTCAAAGAGGGATTTTTGGTGACCTCGGAGTTTGACCCTATTGATTCCTGCGTTTACTCCACCGTGCCCGTGATACTAAATGGCCAGTACCGCATTACCCTGCCTGACCCCGGCGAATACGAGCGGGCAATGGCCGGGGAAGACGAGATTATCCTTTCCGTGCCGGCAGATAAAATGGCCGAGCTGGTAGAGGGTCTGGAGCACTTTGACAAGATGAAGATGGGGTATAAATATTTCACCATGGATATGAGGCCCGATTTCCCCCGGCCTGAGTTCTACAAGGAGTTGTATAGGATGTGGGGGCTGGATGTGGAGGAATGAAAAGCACCGCTACCTTAAAGCCATGAGGGAAAAACAAGATTTGACTTTTTATTTGAGCACTAGTATACTCTGCCCTGGTCGAGTGACCTCCATTCTGGTTTGGGTCAATCATAAATAAACTTTAAAAAGGATAGATTTATGGCGGCAGATTTTGTTAATCTATTAGCTGATTTACAAGAAGAGAAGGTTATTAAGCTGACCAAGCAAAGGCTTGAAGCTGGCGAGGAGGCAATGGCTATCCTGGATGATAGCCGTAAAGCCATGGAAATGGTGGGCAGCCGCTTCGCCAGCGGTAAGTACTTTATGCCGGAGCTTGTTTATTCCGGTGAGCTGCTCAAGCAGGTAACCGAGCTGGTTAAACCGCACCTGACCCGCTCGGTGGAAACCAAGCGCCTGGGCAAGGTGGTTATCGGCACGGTAGCCGGTGACATCCATGATATCGGCTTGAACATTGTTGGCTTCATGCTGGATGTTCACGGTTTTGAGGTTTACAATCTGGGTGTTGATGTTCCCCCAGCAAAATTTGTCGAGAAAATGAAAGAGACCTCAGCCCCAGTGCTGGGGTTAAGCGGGTTTTTAACCCTCGCCTTTGACACTATGAAAGAGACGGTAGAAGCCCTGGAGGCTGCCGGCATCAGGAGTAAAATAAAAATCATGATTGGCGGCGGCCAGATGGACGACGAAGTCAGGAAATTTGCCAAGGCTGATGCCTACGGTAAAGATGCTATGGAGGCAGTATCTCTGGCCAAGAAATGGATAGGAGTCAAGTAAAGGTAGAAAAGAAATGGGCGGAGATGACCTGGCAGGAGAAGCGCGAGGAGCGGTTTAAGAAGTGGCTCCAGGCTTCGGGCGTCAACTTCATCAGCCCGGAAGCCAGAGAGGGCTACAAGGCCAGGGCTACCAGAATAATAAAGGCCATCAAGCTGGAGAAGCCTGACAGAGTACCCTGCCAGATTCCAGGTGGTTCATTCCCGGCCTACTACGCCGGCCTCGACCTCAAGACAGTCATGTATGACTACGAGGCGATGCGTCGGGCCTGGATGAAATTTGCCTTTGACTTTGATTCAGACACGGTGGGTGTGGCTGCCTTCACCATCCCCGGGAAGGTTTACGATATCCTCGACTACAAGCTCTATAAATGGCCGGGCAATGGTCTGGCGGATAATGCCTCCATGGTTCAATTCGTCGAGGATGAGTACATGAAGGCTGAGGAGTATGATGCCTTCATCAACAATCCCGCCGACTTCATGCTCCGCTATATTTTGCCCCGAACCTGGGGAGCCTTTGCCCCTATGGCTAAGCTCCCCTCTCTTTCGTCTTTTATGGGAATCGCTTACATAATGCTTGAGGCGGCCAGTATGCCTGAATTCCGCCCGATGTTTGCCGCCATCAATAAGGCCAATGAGGAAAGAATCAGGTGGCTGAAAGTTGTCGTCGAATGTAGCCAGGCTGTCCTGGAGGCGGGCTACCCCTCTGAGGCCGGGGGCATGGCCCTGGCGCCCTTTGACACCATAGCCGACATGCTGCGCGGCACCCGTGGTTCGGTCATGGATATCTACCGGCAGCCGGAGAAACTGCTGGAGGCTCTGGAGAGGCTTATCCCCTTAAGCCTGCAGTCGGCCGTAGAGGCGGCCAATATGTCCTTGAGCCCGGCCGTGTTCATCCCCATGCACAAAGGCGATGATGTCTTTATGTCCGATGAGCACTTTGAGAAGTTTTACTGGCCGTCTTTCCGCAAGCTGCTGCTGGGCTTGATTAACGAAGGACTGGTGCCTTCCATGGTTGTTGACGGCACCTACAACCGGCGCCTGGAATATATCAAGGACCTGCCCCGGGCTTCGGTGGTCTGGGTGTTTGAAAAGACGGATATGGCTAAAGCCAAGAAGGTACTCGGCGGTCACGCCTGTATCGGCGGCAATGTTACCGGCTCACTGCTGCGCACCGGCACACCGGAGAAGGTCAAGGAATACTGCCGCTGGCTTATTGATACCTGCGCCCCGGGCGGCGGCTACATCTTGACCCTGGGAGCCAGCATTGATAAGTGTAATCCGGACAACCTGCACGCTATTGTGGATACAGCTAAACAGTATGGCGTGTATAAATAGACTAAACTTAACTTAATGGGAGTACGGCAAATGATGAAGATAGAAAAGCAGTGGGCGGAGATGACCTGGCAGGAGAAACGGGAGGAGCGTTTTAAGCGCTGGCTTTCCCCAACAGACGTAAAATTCTCCTCTCCCCAGGCGGAAAAGCTGTATAAGGAGAGGGTAACCAGGTTTATCAAGGCCATCAAGCTGGAAGAGCCTGACCGCGTGCCGGTGATGCTGCCGGCTGCCTACTACCCGGCATATTATGCCGGCACCACTCTCAAGAAAGTAATGTATGACTACAATGCCCTGAAAAAGGTGTGGCTGAAGTTCATGAACGAGTTTGGCGATATGGACTCATTCGGCGCTCCCGCCCTCGTTCTCCCCGCCAAGGTAATGGATATGATTGACTATAAACTGACGAAATGGCCGGGGCACGGACTGGCCGATGACGCCCCGACCCACCAGTTCATTGAGGGCGAATATATGCCGCCTGAGGAATACGACGACCTTATTAGAGACCCCGCCGATTACCTGATGAGGTATTTTTTGCCCCGCTCCGTGGGCGCTTTCGCCCCCTTCCGCAAGCTGGCTCCGATGACAGCCTTTGTCGGCATACCGATATGGTATATCAGCCAGTTCGGCGACCCCGATATCCGCAAAGCGCAACAGACCCTCCTCGAAGCCGCCCTGGAATGCAACAAATGGGCGGCGGCTGTTGGGGAAGTCGGCGAGGCGGCGCTGAAAGCCGGTTTTCCTTCTATCTGGGGTGGCATGAACGGGGCGCCTTATGATTTGGTAGGCGATATGCTGAGGGGGACAGCTGGGATAATGATGGATATGTTCCGCCGCCCCGATAAGCTGCAAAAGGCTATGGAAAGACTGGTGCCCATTGCAATCAATGAGTCCGCAAGGTCGGCTGATGCCTCGGGCTGCCCGATTATATTCATGCCGCTGCATAAAGGCACGGGCGGTTTCATGTCCAACGAGCAGTT
>CAZQXA010000063.1:0-7181 GCA_964597155.1 uncultured Dehalococcoidales bacterium | reverse complement strand
CCATGGGTCGGACTCTTACCTGATTCTTCTTTCCTTCTATAGCCGCCACCCCAGGCGTCTCCTTCATTTAAAGTTATCGGGTGCCTTTTTGTTTATGCCTCGTATTATCCGCTTTTTACCAGTTTTGTCAATAGACTGTTTCCCATTTTTTGGCGATGAGCCTGCTTTAACCGCTGAAGGTCTTGTTGAATCGTGGCTGAGGTGATATCTGATAGTGTCATCAGTATCCCGTCCTCCCGGTTATCGGTGTAGTAGCCGCGGCGCACACCCACCTGGGTGAAGCCATACTTGGCATAGAGGCTCCGGGCAGCGGTGTTGGAGGCGCGCACCTCCAGGGTGATGAGGCGGGCGTCTAGCTCGCAAGCCAGCTCGATAAGGGCGATGAGCAGGGCTTCTCCTATCCCCTGGCGGCGGTGCTTCTCCCATACAGCGATGTTGATTATGTGGGCTTCGTCAGCCAAAAACCACATGCCAGCGAAACCGAAGATGTATTGCCCCTGCGCTGGGGGAGGCCCGCTGGCCATGTGCCTCAGGCGGGATACCAGCCAGGAGAAGCCCTTGCCGGGGGCGGCTTTTGCCGGCGTTTCCTTAACCCTCTCCTTCTCATCGCAGGCGACGATATAGTGGGCTAAGCGGTTTTCCAGTTCACGCTGATAGTTAGGCGGTGGCCACAGGGTGGGGAAGGCTTCATGGTCAATCCCATCAACCTGAGGAATGTCCTCTTCACGCATCAAACGCAGATACACGCTAGAATTCCCACCTTTTAAATTTCAGAATCATTTTAGCAGAATTTATCAGGGTAGATAAAGCGCCCGGAAGCTAGCTTGTTCGGCTAGAACCTGTTTTCTAGTCGTCTTTTCCCCAACCCCGCCCTGTCTTTGACTTACGTCCCGTTTCCCACCCACCCCGCCCTCATAGGCTAAAGCCTCTAAAACTCTTCTCTCCCCCCGTTCTCATTGGTGAAGAACCTTTATAGGGTGGGTCAGGGTGGGAAAAAGAAGCCCTGTGGGGAGTAGGGGTGGGTTGCTTAAGTAAATGGCTTTAACCTATCTTTTTAGTGACTGCTTCGTTATACTATATGCACAGGATAACGCCGTAACTGCTCAAAAAAAGCGGCTGGGAGTTGTCAGGTGCAAGGTGAAGAGAGCCTGGTTAGACGGGCGCAAAAGCATGACCAAGAGGCTTTTGCCCAGCTATACGAGGAACATTTTGATAAAATTTACCGCTATCTATCTCTCAGGATAGGCAATGAGATGGAGGCGGAGGATATGACTCAGCAGGTCTTTCTAAAGGCACTCCAGTCAATCTCCTCCTTCCGCTGGAAGGGGGTACCCTTCTCCGCTTGGCTATTCCGCATTGCCCACAATCAGGCGGTTGACTATTTGAGGAAGAAGCAAAAACGCACCGCGGTGCCCCTGGATGAGTCGCTGGCGGATAGCGAGGCCGGCCCCCAGTCGGCAGCCGAGCGCAAGCTGGATATTGAGCGGTTGCTGCTGGTGACCAGGCAGCTAACCGAGGCACAGCGCGAGGTAATCTCCCTGCGTTTTACCAGCGAGCTATCAATCGCTCAGGTAGCCAGGGTTATGGGCAAGAGCCAGGGGGCGGTAAAGGCATTGCAGCATAGTGCCATCGTTGCCCTGCGCCGAAGGCTATTGGTGACGGAAAATGAAACAGGATAAAGAATTCAATAACATCTTAGATGAGTGCCTGGAGCGGCTGCTGGTCGGGGGCGAGACCCTGGAGCAGTGCCTCCAGCGTTACCCGGAGCAGGCAAGTGAGCTTGAGCCATTGCTGGAGACGGCTTTGATTATAAAGGAGGCGTCAGCCGTTCAGCCCCGGGCTGAGTTCAAAGCTATGGCCAGCTACCAGTTCCGCTCGGCACTCCAGGAGGCAGTCTCCCTTAAAGAGCGCCGCCTCTTTGGCTGGCTGCCACAATGGGCAACGGCGGTGGTTATATTTCTCATCCTGTTGCTGGCGGGGGGAGGCGTGGTGGCTGCCGCCGCCGGCAGTATGCCCGATAGCCCGCTCTACCCGGTGAAGCTGGCTACCGAGGAGGTTCAGTTAATGCTAACCCCCTCCGAGCTGGGCAGAGCCGAGCTGTGCGCCAGTTTTGCCGATAGGAGGGTGGCTGAGATAATCTATATGGCCGACAGAGGCGACGCTCATCAGGTAGAGTTAATCACCCAGCGCCTGAATGAAGGCCTGGGGATGCTGGCCGTCTTAGCGGGAGCCCCGGTGGAGGGTGTGTCAGAGATGTTGCTGGCACCGTTAGTGACTGATGAGGGGGTTGAGGGTGGTCGGGATGCTCAAGGCTGGGATGACGACTGGGCCCAACTGCGGGAGACGGTGGCAAATGCGGCGGCCGTTCACCCCGCCGAGCTGCGTGAGGCACTGGAAAGGGTGCCGGAGGCGGTGAGGCTTGCCCTGCTCCGGGCAATCGCAGTATCGGAGGCTGGCTATCAGAATGTCCTTGATGCTTTGGATTAGCCAAAAACTCCCCCTAAACTATTCTAAAGGTCACCACTAACCAATTGGCGACTTTTTCGTTATATACTAATGGAGCGATTAGAGGGAAAGGAGGTGAATAATGAAAAGGCATTTGCTAGTGGCTACAGGTCTGGTGGCTATATCTCTGGCTCTGGTTTTATCTCTGGTTGGCTTGGGTGGCTGCACTGGCACTACCACCTTTGGCGTGGCCGGCTCAAATGGCCAGCAGCAAGGCATCTGGGTCAGCGGTGAAGGCAGTGTCAACGTTACCCCTGACATTGCCACCATTTGGTTGGGCATTGAGGCTCAAGCGGAAACGGTGGCTGAAGCTCAATCTCAGGCGACTGCAGCCATGAACGAGGTGATGGCAGCGCTAACCGATAATGGCGTGGACGAGGATGATATCCAGACCCAGTATTTCAGCATTGAGCAGGTAACCAGGTGGGACAGTAACACGGATGAGGAGGTCGTAGTTGGCTATCGGGTAGTCAATATGGTGACGGCCAAGATAAGGGAGATAGAGGAGACTGGGCCTATTATTGATGCTGTCGCTACCGCTGGTGGGGACTACATCCGCATCAATGGCGTAGGCTTTTCCGTGGACGACCCCACCTCCTCTTATGAGGAGGCAAGAGAAGAGGCAATGGCTGATGCCAGAGACAAGGCCGAGCAGCTGGCTGAGCTGGCTGGAGTTGAGCTGGGCAGGGCCTTCTATATTACTGAGGGCACCGTATACCCTCCCGTAATCTATAGAGACATGGCGATGGTGGAGGGAGGGGGACCATCAACGCCGATCAGCCCCGGCGAGTTAGAGCTTACTATTACTGTCCAGGTAGCCTACGAAATTGAGGACTAGTGATAGTATGCTGGCTAGGAGAGTATTGGTGTCTTAAAAGGGTACCTTAGCCGGCGTTAAGTCTGGCTGATATTTTAAGAGGGAGTCCTTCACAAAGTGAAGGACTCCCCTTTATTTTATGGTGGTGGGGGCATAGCGTTCCCACTGGCTATAGACGCAGCCGCAGTACTGCTGGCGGTGGAGGTCTAGCGGCTTGGTCATACGGCGGCTGTCCGAGTAGCGCTTCCTTAGGTCGGCATAGAGGAAACCCACCCCCTTTTTCCCGCCCACTTCCTGGCCAATCTCCCGGAGTCGGTCGTGCTTCTGGTGGGGGCTGATGAGCAGGGTGGTGGTGAAGGCATCAAAACCCATAGCTTTGGCAGTCTCGGCTGTTTTTGACAAGCGCAGCCGGAAACAGTGCTGGCAGCGCTCCGGCTCATGCCCGGCCACCTGGCGGAAGTAGTCAATAATATCGTAGCCGCTGGTGGTTATCAGGGGCAGCTCCATTGTTAAAGCCAGCGTCTGCATTGCCTCCAGGCGCTGCTGGTGCTCGGTGTAGGGGTGGATATTGGGGTTATACCAGAAGGCGCTGACCTCATAGCCCTGCTGCCGCCAGTGGCTGGCGGTATAGGCGGCACAGTGGGCGCAGCAGCTATGGAGCAGCAACCTTTTCACGTGTGTATCTTAGCTTTATCGCGGATTATTTATCAAGAGGGGATTTTTAGAAGCCCCTCCCCGCTTTTAGTTTACGTTTTTCTTCCCACCCAAACCCGCCCAGAAAGGCACAATCTCTTGAACTCTCTTTCCCCTCCCCTGTTTTGGCTATTGTTTTGTTTCCCAACCCACCCGCCCTCAAAGGCTAGAGCCTCGAACACTCTTTTACCCCTCCCCCCCATTGGAGTAGTGTCCCTCTTTTTTCCTCCTCCACTAGGTGGGGGGATAAAAGGGTAAATAAGGAGAGTGAAGAGAGGTGAAACCTCTTTAGGGTGGGAGGGTGGGTAGAAGAACAACCGCTAACAAGGGGAAGGGGGTCACCTAATAAAAAACTGCAGGGGAAAATCTAGAGCAGTGTTCCCTGTGGCGGTTTTTTGTTATAGGGCAGCCCCAGGTGCCTGTAGGCGAGGGGGGTGGCTAATCGTCCCCGTGGGGTACGCTCCAGGAAGCCCAGTTGCAGCAGATAAGGCTCGTAGACATCCATAATGGTATCTGCCTCCTCGCTGATGGCGGCGGCGATGGTATCCAGTCCCACCGGTCCCCCGTTGAACTTGTCAATAATGGTACGGAGCACCTTATGGTCTATCTCATCCAGGCCGATGGGGTCGACCTCAAGCTTGGATAGCGCGGCAACGGCTACCGCTTGGGTGGCTATGCCCTCTGCCTTCACCTGGGCATAGTCTCTGACCCGCTTGAGCAGGCGGTTAGCCACTCTGGGCGTACCCCTGGCCCGGCGGGCTATTTCTTTTAGCCCCTCTCCTTCCGCCTTCACCTGGAGAATGCGGCTCGAGCGGTTGAGGATTTTTTCTATAGCTTGTTGTTCGTAGAAATCAAGGCGGTAAACAGCGCCGAAGCGGTCTCTTAAGGGGGGGCTGAGCAGGGCAAAGCGGGTGGTGGCACCAATCAGGGTAAAGGCAGGCAGGCTAAGCCTGAGGCTGCGGGCACCGGGACCCTTGCCGATGATTATATCCAGGGCGAAGTCCTCCATAGCCGGGTATAGCACCTCTTCCACTGCCCGATTTAAGCGGTGGATTTCATCAATAAACAGTATATCCTGGTTGCGCAGGTTGGTTAAGATAGCCGCCAGGTCTCCGCTGCGCTCCACCGCTGGGCCTGAGGTAATCTTGAGGTTGACCCCCATCTCGGCGGCAATGATGTAAGCCAGGGTGGTTTTGCCCAGGCCGGGGGGACCATAAAGCAGGATATGGTCCAGTGCCTCAGCTCTGCCTTTAGCCGCGGTGATGGCTATCCCGAGGTTTTCCTTAATCTTGTCCTGCCCGATGAAGTCATCAAAGCGTCGGGGTCGGAGGCTGCTGTCAAGGGTTGCGTCCTCGGCTCCGGGCTTGCCAGAAATAATGCGTTCTATTTTAAATCCCCCGCTTGCTAGGCTACCCTATTATAACATATCTCAGGGCGGGTAAAACGGAAAGTCGCCCCAAATAAGGGAGGGCGACTTTTAAAAACTATCGGCGGTGGTGCTTTATTTAATCGGTTTCCTTTTTCTCCTTATCCTCTTCAAGCAGCGGCGGCAAATCCGGCAATTCTCCTCCGGTTTCCAGGCTTGGCATCTCCCCGGCTTCCAGGCTGGGAGCTTCCTCAGAGAGCGGGTTACGAGCTGGAATCAGCTTGCCGATGATGACATTTTCCTTAAGCCCGACCAGCCGGTCAATCTCGCCTTTGACCGCAGCCTCGGTGAGCACCCTGGTGGTCTCCTGGAAGGAAGCGGCTGCCAGCCAGCTGTCAGTATTCAGCGAGGCTCTGGTTATGCCCATGAGTACCGAGTGGGCGGTAGCCGGCTCGCCTCCTTCAGCCAGCACCTTGGCGTTGATATCCTCATGGCGGAAGATATCTAACAGCTCCCCGGGCACCAGGTCGGTGTCACCCGAGGAGTCGATGCGCACCTTGGAAAGCATGCGGTGGACGATAACTTCAATGTGTTTATCGTTGATATTCACCCCCTGGGAGCGGTATACCTTTTGCACTTCATTTACCAGGTATTGCTGGGCTGCCTCCTTACCTAGAATGTGCAGGATGTCCTGCGGGTTGATAGAGCCCTCGGTAAGTTGATGCCCCGCCTTTATCTTCTCTTTGCTTTGAACCCGGATATGGGCGCTGGCAGGGACGGCATACTCCCGCTCCTGCTCCTCCAGATAGCTGATAACCACCTGCTTACCTTTAATGGATACCTCCCCGGCAACACGGGCCAGGATAGGTTTAGTTTCGGTAGTTACCGCCTTTGACTTCTTTTTTGGAGTTTTAGCCTTGGAAGCTTTAGCCTTAGCCTTAGCCGGTGGGTTGGCTAACACAGCTCCTATATCCACCTGCTGGCCGTTCTTCACCATAACCTTCCAGTCGGTGGGCAGGGAATACTCGTCGTGGTATACCTCAGAGCTGGTGACTTTTGTCACCTTGCCCTCCTCATCCTGAACAACCTCAACCACGCCGTCTATTTCGGAGATAATGGCTTGGCCCTTGGGCGGCCGGGCTTCAAAGAGCTCTTCCACCCTGGGCAGACCGCTGGTGATATCAAGTCCGACCACGCCGCCGGTGTGGAAGGTGCGCAGGGTTAGCTGGGTACCCGGCTCGCCTATGCTCTGGGCGGCAATGATGCCTACCGCCGTGTTGGGGTCAACCAGACGCCCTCGGGCGAGGTCTCGGCCGTAGCACCGTCGGCAGGCACCGTGCCGGGAGTGGCAGCTCAAGGGGGAGCGGACATAGACCTTGGTTATGCCGGCGGCAATAATTTCCTTTGCCTTCTCTTCGCCAATCTCCTCGTTTCGGTCGATAATGGTCTTCTTGGTCTTGGGTTTGACTATCTTGCTGGCCGCAAGCCTGCCGATTATCCGCTCAGCCAGTGATGGCAGCAGCTCCCCTTCTTTGGGCTCAACTATCCAGATGCCGTCGGTGGTGCCGCAGTCCTCTTCTCTAGTGATAACATCCTGGGCGACATCAATTAGGCGGCGGGTGAGATAGCCCGAATCCGATGTCCTTAAGGCGGTATCGGCCAGTCCCTTTCTGGCGCCATGGGTGGAGATAAAGTATTCCAGGACGCTCAAGCCCTCACGCAGCCCCGACTTGATGGGGAAGTCAATTATTTTACCCGAGGGGTCGGTCATCAACCCCCGCATGCCGGCCATCTGCCTTA
>CAZQXA010000062.1:0-7286 GCA_964597155.1 uncultured Dehalococcoidales bacterium | reverse complement strand
ACCTTTGAAGGTGGGGAGGGGAGCGGCAAGAGCCTCCAGGCTAAAGAACTATACCGGAGGCTATCGCAGATGGCTATCCCCGCCCTGCTGACCCATGAACCCGGCGGCACTCCTCTGGGCGAGCAAATAGCCAGGTGGTTAAAAAAGGGTGGTGATGTAGATATCTCACCCCTGACTGAGCTGATGCTCTTTAACGCCTCCCGCGCCCAGCTGGCAGCCGAGGTAATCAATCTCGCTCTAAAAAGGGGAAAGGTGGTTATCAGCGACCGCTATGCCGATTCCACCATCGCCTATCAGGGCTACGGGCGGGGACTTGACCTAGCCATGGTCAAGGCGACCAATAAGGCAGCCACCCAGGGGTTTACGCCTAACTTGACCATTCTGCTTGATATACCGGTGAAGGAGGGGCTTGCCCGCAAGCAAGCCAAAAGGCAAGACCGCTTTGAGCAGGAGACTATAGCCTTTCACCAGAGGGTGCGAGAAGGCTACCTTAAGATGGCGGCTGATGAACCAAGACGCTGGTTGGTGGTAGATGCCAGCCAAACTAAGAGGGAAATAGCCGACATTATCTGGCGAAGGGTAAGCCGGCTACTTTCAGGTCGAGGAGGCTAATAGATGCCCAAGAAGCGAGTTGTTGTCGCCATGAGTGGTGGGGTAGATTCCTCGGTGGCGGCGGCACTGCTAAAAACAGCTGGCTACGAGGTAAGCGGCATCTATATGCAGCTGTGGTCAGATTCTAACCTGGCAGCAACCTTGTCAAATTTAGAGCGCACCTGCCAGCTCCTGGACATACCTCTCTACAGGCTTGACCTGGAAGAGGAATTTAAACGCCTGGTTATTGACTACTTCTGCCGAGAGTACAGTCTGGGGCGGACGCCCAACCCCTGTATTGCCTGCAACCAGCGGGTAAAATTCGGCCTGCTCCTGGAAAAGGCAAGGGAGATGGGAGCAGAGTATTTAGCCACCGGACATTATGTTAGAATAGAGCCGTCGCCGGATGGCTGTTGCCTGCTGAAAGCGGTTGACATAAGCAAAGACCAGTCCTATTTCCTTTATACTTTGGGGCAGGAGCAACTGAAACATCTGCTTTTGCCTTTGGGTGAAATGAGCAAGAAGAGGGTTAAAAGGATGGCAACTGAGCTTGGTCTGCCGGCCGCTAGCCGTTATGAAAGCCAGGACGTCTGCTTTATCCCTGATAATGACTATCGCTCGTTTATCGCTGAGCATATCTCCCTCCAACCAGGAGAAATAGTTGACATAACTGGCAAAGTGCTGGGTAAACACGATGGTCTGGCCCGATATACGGTGGGGCAGAGGCAGGGTTTGAGGCTTGGTTCCAGCGAACCGCGGTATGTGCTTAAGTTAGATGCCGCCAGTAACCGATTGGTGGTGGGCAGCCGGGAAAAAGCTTTACATAATGCTCTTACTGCCAGCTACTTGAGCTGGATATCGGGGAAAGCCCCACAAGGACCGCTTGAGATAACGGCTAAGGTCCGCTATAAGGCAAAAGAGGCTGCCGCCGAGCTTTGGCCTAGGGATGGTGGGGCTGAGGTTCGTTTTCTGGAGCCGCAGTGGGCGATTGCCCCCGGGCAATCGGTGGTATTCTACCAGGGCGATGCTGTCCTGGGCGGGGGAGTAATTGATGCCGTCCTTCATTGAAGAAGAGCTGCTTAACGCCCAGGGCTATCGGCTCATTGCCGGCATTGACGAGGCTGGCCGTGGTGCTCTGGCTGGGCCAGTGGTCGCCGCCGCTGTCATTTTGCCCAATAAGGTGACGGCTTCCTGGTTTAAAGAGGTGAAAGACAGCAAGCTGTTAACCCCGGCCAAACGAGAGCTTTTGTTTCACCATATCCATGAGATAGCCATTTCCGTAGGCATCGGGCTAGTCCCCCATAACCTGATAGATACCCGGGGTATAGTTGTCGCCACCCGCCTGGCAATGAAACAGGCTATAGAGAGGCTTTCCCCACCCCCCCAGTCCCTGCTCATTGACTATTTGCGTCTTCCCGAAGTCAAGCTGCCGCAAAAGGGAATCACCAATGGCGATAATCTCTGCTTCTCCATAGCCTGCGCCTCAATTATTGCCAAGGTAGCCCGCGACCAGCTTATGGTTGAGTTTGATGGCACCTATCCCGGCTACGGGCTGGCCCAGCATAAGGGCTATGGCACCAGCCAGCACCTTGCCTGCCTCTCCCGGCTTGGCCCCTGCCCCATCCACCGCCGCTCATTTAGGCCGGTGAGGGATATGATACTATACGGACGCCTATTTTACGGAATAGAAAATAGAACTGGAGGTTTTTATGAACAAGAGTGAAGTAATTGCCTTTTTGAATGCCAACCCCACTTGTTATCTGGCTACGGTAGAAGGCAACAAACCCCATGTGCGCGCTATGGGCATGGTTAAAGCTGATGAAAACGGCATCATAATTGAGACCGGCACTTTCAAAGATGTATATAAACAAATGTCGGCCAATCCCAATGTTGAGCTGTGTTTCTTTAATCCCAAGGACGGCATCCAGGTAAGGGTGAGCGGCGCTGTTGAAGCGGTGGATGACCGCAAGCTGAAAGACGAGATAATCGCCCAACGTCCCTTCTTAAAACAGCGGGTAGCAGAAGGGGGCTATGAAGCCATGGGCGTCTTCCGGCTTAAAGGCTTAGCCTACGTCTGGAGTTTTGCCACCAATTTAGAACCCAAGAGCTATATCCAGTTGTAGGGCTTTTGAAATGAAACGCCGAGAGACCGGCATTCTGGGTGAAAAACTGGCCAGGGGCTTCCTCCAGAAGCGGGGCTACCGTATTCTGGAGGCTAACTACCGCTGCCCTGAGGGCGAGGTCGACCTGATAGCCAGGCACCGGGACTACCTGGTCTTCGTTGAGGTGAAGACAAAAAGGAGCCTGGAGTTCGGTATGCCGGAAGAGGCGATTACGGCGGCAAAGAGGGAAAGACTGAAGGCGGTCGCCTACCACTACCAGCAGAGCCATGATGATTTGCCCCCGTTTTGGCGCATTGATGTTGTCGCTATAGAGCTGGACCGGAGAGGGAAACCATCGCGCATAGAACTGTTTGAAAATGCTGTTGACGAAGCTTAAAGCTTTACTCCCTAAAGTTAGCTGTGCTAGAATTAGTTGCTTATAGGAGCTATAGATATGGTCTCGCCGGAGGCAATATCAAGACAAAGACAGCGCATTATTGATGCCAATCTGAACCGTGCCGGCGAAGGGCTCCACCTTCTGGAAGACTTTGCCCGGCTGATGCTTAACGACGCCCCTCTAACCCAGCAGTTAAAGACTATGCGCCATGAAATCTTAAGGGGCGACCTGGCCTTTAACCAGCAGCTCATCCAGTCCCGAGACTCGGCCGGCGATGTTGGCGTTGATATTGAAGCCCTTGGCGAAGAGAAACACAGGGAGTTACCGATAATGGTGGTGGCTAATGCCAGGAGGGTTCAGGAAGCGCTCCGAACTCTGGAGGAACTGGCCAAGATTCCGGGTATCTCCCCCCGATTAGAGGGGGGAAAGTTCAAGCAAGCCCGCTTTAACCTCTATACTATAGAGCGAAAACTGCTCTCCAAATTATCGCGCCAGGATAAAATCCAGCACCTGAGCGGCCTCTATGCCATTATAGATAGCCAGGCACTAGGCAGCCGCAACTACCTTGAGGTGGCCAAACAGCTGATTCGGGGCGGGGCTAAGGTAATCCAGCTGCGCGATAAGCTCAGCAGCAAGGATGAGCTACTTTCTAAAGCTCAGCAGCTAAAAAAGCTATGCTCGGAGCAGGGCGCGCTTTTTATAATCAATGACTACCTTGATATAGCCTTAGCTTGCGCTGCTGACGGGCTGCACCTGGGGCAGGAAGACCTGCCCCTATCAATAGCCCGCAGACTGCTGCCTATTGATGTGATCCTGGGTGGTTCGGTAACCACGGTAAGCCAGGCTGAAGCTGCCGAGTCCAGCGGGGCTGATTATATTGCCGTGGGCTCAATCTACCCAACATCGTCCAAGGAAAAGGCAAAGGTGGTTGGCCTTGAAAGGTTGCGCCAAGTCAGGCAGGCGGTAAGCCTGCCCCTGGTGGCTATCGGGGGCATTAATAAAGACAATGTGGCTGAGGTTGCGGCGGCTGGTGCCGATGCCGTAGCCGTGATTACAGGGGTGTTAGGGGCGGAGGATATAGAAGAAGCCGCCCGACAGATAATAGCCGGATTTGAGGTGAGCAGGTGAGCGGACTAACCGATAACCTGGAACCAATCGCTGAGCGGATTAGGCAGAGCTTTGCGGCTGAAGACGCCGCCAGGGAAAAGGCGCTGCCCCTGTGCCGTGAAACGATTCGACACTGCAGCAATGCTATCCGTGCCGTCCACCGCCAGGAGTTTGGCCAGGCTAAGAAATTGCTTGCCTCAGCCCGTAACCTGTTAACCGAGGCTGAGGGGGGCATCGCTGACTATGGTGGGCTTGGCTCCTCCGGCTTTTTTAGAGACGCCCGAAAGGAGTTCGCCGAGGGCAGTATCACCCTGGCCCTGGTGACAGGGAAGCGCCTCCCCGACCCGGATGGGCTGGGCATTGATGCCGTCGCCTATCTGAACGGGCTGGGCGAAGCCGTTGGTGAGCTTAGGCGCTACCTGTTGGATAGCATGAGGCGGGGCGACCTTTCTAAAGGGGAGGAGTTATTATCAGCCATGGACGATATCTATAATACCCTGGTTACCATGGACTTCCCCGATGCCATAACCGGTGGCTTGCGCCGTACCACCGACATGGTTCGCGGGGTGTTGGAAAGGACGCGCAGCGACCTGACCCTGACTATGGGGCAGAAGGACCTGACAGATAAGCTGGAAGATTTCTCCACCGATAAGTAAGGGATAAATCCCGGGCTTTTTCGGTGATAAAAAACGGTAGTACTTTTCTTGACCATGACATTGTCATATGTTAAGATATTTTGGTTTAACTATTGCCTTTGGGCATTCCCCCCCGCTTTAAGAAGGAAAGAGTAAAGGAGGGTGAAGTGGAGCCTAAAATTGGCGTTTACCTGTGTCATTGTGGAACCAACATTGCGGGTACGGTAGATGTTGAGGCAGTTACCAAGTTCGCAGCCACACTACCCAATGTGGCTATAGCTCGCAATTACATGTATATGTGCTCTGACCCGGGGCAGGAGCTTATCCGCCAGGATATAAAGGAGCTGGGACTTAACCGTATCGTGGTGGCGGCCTGCTCGCCGAACCTTCATGAGCGGACCTACCGCCGGGTCTGCCAGGAATCGGGCTTGAACCCCTATCTCTTTGTGATGGCTAATATCAGGGAGCATTGCTCCTGGGTGACCGAAGACCGTGCGGCGGCTACCGAGAAAGCCAAGGCTCTGGTGAGCGCTGCGGTAAGGCGCGTTTACTATCAGGAGCCCCTGGAGACAAAGGAGGTTCCGGTCAACCCCAACACCTTGGTGGTGGGAGGGGGCATCGCTGGCATTCAAGCGGCTCTGGAGATTGCCGATTCCAAGCATAAGGTCTACCTGGTAGAGCGGGAGCCAAGCATTGGCGGGCACATGATACAGCTTGACAAGACCTTCCCCACCCTTGATTGCTCGGCCTGTATTCTTACCCCCAAGATGAGCCTGGTAGGCTCTCATCACTATATTGAGTTGATGTCCTATAGCGAGGTGGTTAGCATCTCTGGGTATGTGGGGAACTTCAAGGCTCAGATAAAAAAGAAGGCTAGGTATGTTGATGTTGACAAGTGCACCGGCTGTAGCCAGTGCGCCAGTGTCTGTCCGGTTGAGGTGCCTAACGAGTTTGACCTGGGCTTGGGCCGTAGGAAGGCAATCTATAGGCCTTTCCCGCAGGCTGTGCCCAACGCTTTTGCTATCGATAAGCGGGGCTACCCGCCATGCCGGGTTGCCTGTCCCGCTGGAGTCAATGCCCAGGGGTATGTCGCCCTTATCTCTGAGGGCAAGTTCAAGGAGGCTATGGAGGTGCTGCGGCGAACCATGCCCTTTGCCGGCGTCTGCGGGCGGGTTTGCACCCATCCCTGTGAGTCAGAGTGCGAGCGAGGCAAGGTTGATGAGCCGGTGTCCATCCGCTCGCTCAAGCGCTTTATGGCTGACTATGAATTGAATGTGGGCCGAGAAAAGGCAACCCCCATTGAAAGGACAAAGGAAGACAAGGTAGCCGTCATTGGCTCAGGCCCAGCGGGCATAGCCTGTGCCTATGACCTGATAAGAGAGGGCTATCCGGTTACCATTTTTGAGACTGCCCCTAAGGCTGGTGGACTGCTGCGCTATGGCATCCCTGAGTACCGGTTGCCCAAGAAGGTTTTGGATAACGAAATCAGCTATGTCGAAGAGCTGGGGGTGGAGATAAAGACCAATAGCCCGGCGCAGAAACTGGAAGACATCTTTAGTCAGGGCTATCAGGCGATATTCCTGGCTACCGGCGCCGGGGTAAGCCAGAAGATGGGTATCCCCGGTGAGGATGCCAAGGGTGTAATCCACGCCCTCGACTTTTTGAAAAAGGCAAATTCAGCTAAAGTTAGCCTTGGCGGGCGGGTGGTGGTTATCGGCGGCGGCAATGCGGCTGTAGATGCCGCCAGAGTAGCCAAACGCCGGGGGGCTAAAGAGGTTTCTGTTATCTACCGGCGCTCCCGAGCCGAGATGCCAGCCGCTGATACCGAGGTGGACGAAGCCGAGAAGGAGGGAGTGAAGCTCCATATCCTGGCGGCGCCGGTTAAGGTCCTGACCAAGGGTGAGCAGGTAACTGGCATCCGATGTACTCGGATGAAACTGGGTGCGCCTGACGCCAGCGGCCGGCGCCGACCTGAGCCAATTGAAGGCTCGGAATTCGACATTGATGTTGATAGCCTGATTATGGCTATTGGGCAGGGGGTGGATAAGACAGCGCTTCCCCAGGAGCTGGAATACACCAGTTGGGGGACGGTGACTGTTGACCCAACCACCCTGCAAACAAATATTGAGGGCGTTTTTGCCGGCGGCGATGTGGTCTCCGGTCCGGCTGATGTCATTGCCGCCGTGGCCGCGGGTAAGGAAGCCGCCATTTCTATAGACTGCTATCTCCGAGGGGTTGACCTCAAAGAGGGAAGGCCAGCCCCTCTGGAAAGGGTAAAAGAGGTATCCAAAGAAGGGGTGAAGGCAAAGGCAAGGCAGCCCATGCCCATGCTTGACGTTAGCAAGCGGGGAGGCTTTGCCGAGGTTGAACTGGGCTATGATGAGAAGGCGGCTATTGCCGAAGCCAAGCGTTGCTTGAACTGCGGCGTGTGCTCGGAGTGCCTGGAGTGTGTTA
>CAZQXA010000061.1:0-7316 GCA_964597155.1 uncultured Dehalococcoidales bacterium | reverse complement strand
TCAAGGCAATGCAATTCGCCTGGCGAAGTGACAAGACGGTCTTCCGATTTGTGGTTAGAAAAAGCAATCGTGTTGCTCAGAACGGTTTGGCGAGAAAAATTGGTGCCTGGCCATGTGGGGAGGTGCGTTATTTAAAAATCCTGTGGTGGAAATCCTGGAAAGAAGGGCCATTAAAGGCGGGCAAAGGCTAGCGGCTGCCGATGTCAAACCAGGGCTCGCTGAAGGGATAGCCATGAACCTCATCTCTGGCGGTCAGGTAGGCGATAAACTTGCCCAGATTATCCCGCTTATCTTTGGAGCAATATTGAGCCAGGTGGGGAAAGACTCTTGGCGGCAGGAGGTAGCAGGCAGTGGCTATGAGGCTGCTGCTGGGTACAGGGGGCTTCTCTTCAACCTCGATTATCTTGTGGCCATTTAAGCGAACAACGCCAAAGTGGCTGGCTTTCTTTTTATCGCCGATATCGCAGATGGCTATCAATGTATTCCGGCCGTTATAGGCGGCAATAAACTGCGATAGCTCAAACTCAAAGTAGTTGTCACCGGCAATGACCAGGAGGTCCTCGGTGATGCCTTTCTGGTTGACCCAGAAATTCAGGGCGCTGACCGCCCCTGCCTTTTGCTCATCGGTGGCCGCGTTTTCAGGGCAGAGCTCCACATATCTATCTATGCCCTGCTGCCATTGGCGGAAATCAGCTTCAAACTTCCTGTTGATTGAGACCAGAACTTCCAGGCTTGGGGGAATCTTTTCGATAAGGTGGGTTAGTAGCGGCTTGCCTTTATACTCAACCAAGGCTTTTGCCTTGTTGAAGGTCAGGGGATAAAGCCTGGTGCCAAAACCACCGGCTAGTATTAAGCATTTCATAGAATTCTTAGGCTTACCTTGTCCCGTCCCTATAGCTTAAGGCAAAACCAGCTTCGGCTGTTGCCAATTCTTAAGGGGCGATGCTAAAATGGGGAGGCTGGATCAAGGTTTGTCCCGCCGTCCCCTTCCTAGGGCACTATTCTTTTAAAAGTAGTGCTTTAAGAGAGTTTATCTAATGGTGAGAGCAAAGTCAAGCCAGACCCAGGAAATGGGATGTGAGTAAAAGACGATGATTGATTTGGATGACGCAAAGGTATTGAAGAGACTTGACCCGGAAGGTATGCTTGCCTTCCTCCAGGAAATGCCGCGGCAGTTTGAGCAGGCGTGGGAGATGGCGAGCAATTTCGACCCGCCTTCGGGCTACGCTAACATTGATAAAGTGGTTGTCCTGGGTATGGGGGGTTCGGCTATCGGCGCCGAACTGGCCGCGGGACTGGTGGCGGCGGAGGCTAAATTGCCCATCTTTATCTGCCGGGACTATAGCCTGCCCGCCTTGGTTGATGACAGGAGCCTGGTCATTGCTTCCAGCTACTCAGGCATGACCGAAGAAACCCTCTCCTCGTTCGGGCAGGCGCTAGCGACAGGAGCCAAAAAGCTGGTAATTACCACCGGCGGCAGGCTAAAAGCTATGGCCGATAAAGCCAGTATCCCCGTTTTTAGCTTTGACTATAAAGCCCCACCCCGTGTCGCCATAGGTTTTAGTTTCATGGCTATCCTCGGCTTGCTGCAAAAGCTCGGCTTCATCAGTGATAAATCAGCCGAAGTCGCCGAAACGGTGCTGACTCTGCGCCAGCTATCCCAAGAGATAAGTGAGGGTGCCGTGCTTTCGCGCAATCAGGCCAAACAACTGGCCAGGGCGCTTTATGGTCGCTTGCCGGTGATATACGGAGCCGGCATGCTCTCCGGGGTGGCACGCCGCTGGAAAACCCAGCTTAACGAGAATAGCAAGTCCTGGGCTTTCTACGAGCTTTCACCTGAGCTTAATCATAATGCCGTGGTCGGCTACAAGTTCCCCCCGGAGTTAGCCGATAAAGTGATGGTAGTCTTCCTGCGCTCGGCTTCCCTGCCCAGGAGTACCCAGCTTTCCTACCAGGTTGTCTGCCAGCTCCTGGAGCAGGATAAGGTCGCCTACCAGTTCGTTGATGGCAAGGGCAAAAGCCGCCTGTCACAGATGATGAGCCTGTTGCTGTTCGGCGATTTCACCAGCTGCTATCTGGCCATCTTATATCAGGTCGACCCGACGCCGATAGCGGCTATAGGCTACCTTAAGAGTCAGCTTGCCCCGCCTAAGGAAGAGTAGCTAATCTGGATAAAAATGCTTTATAATTATAGCTAGATAATACTCAATAGCACTTCCAGCCTTAATTATTTAAAAACGAGACATAATCGTGCTATACTTATGGGCTAGCATTCTATTTTAAGGAGGTAGCTAACCTATGCCGGACTATGCGGCTTTGAAGAAGAAGGTAGACGAACTGGAGGCAAGAGCCTGGGATATACCCGCTCTCCAAGCCAGAATTAATAAGCTGGTTAAAGAGGACATCCCCAAGAAGAAACTCGACCCCAAAGAACTCCTGGCTAACAAGGAGCAAATCCTGGCTCGCGTGGAGCTGCGGGCTGAGGAATATAACTTTATCACCAAGAATTGTGCTCAGGGCACGGCACTGGCCCTGATGGAAGAATTCGGCCTGGGCAATATGGAGATTATCAAGGCCCTCACCCCCTTTCCCGGCATCGGCGGCACCGGCGAGATATGCGGTGGCATCACCGGCAGCCTGATTACCTTCGGGCTATTTTTTGGCGGTGATAACCCGCTGGATTTTCAAACGGCGGTTAACACTATCATGATTTCCCAGAAGTTTATGGCTAACTTCGAGGGTAAAATAGGCCATATGTATTGCGCTGATATCATCGAAACGGTGATTCTGGGACACCGGCTAAACCCCGGGGAAAGCGAACAGGCTATGGTAGCCTTTACCAACGAGAAGGGTTTTGAGAAGTGTGGCTTGCCGCCGGGGACAGGCGTCAGGCTTGCCGCCGGGATTATTATCGATAGCATGCAGAAATAGGAGGCATTTCACTTATCGCCCCCTTTTTCAGGCGCCAAGCTTGTTATCTAAATATCGGGAAAGCCCCGCCGCATGAGGACGGGGTTTTTTCGGCATTGTAGAGAGGGGGGTTCTCTTAAAGGAGTTACATGTCTGGCATCGTCTGGCATATCTGCGTCTTTGGCGTAGTCGCTATTTTTTTGGTGGTGACCGTCTATCGCACCGTAATCATCGCCAGGTTACCGGTCCACCTGAGATGGGAACTGGCGCCGATACCGCATGAGAAGGGGAAGGGCAAGTATGGTGGCTCCTACCTTGAGGAGTATGAGTGGTGGAAGAAGCCCCCCCGCCGCTCCCGAATCGCTCCGCTGCAATATATGATGGTGGAGATTTTCCTGCTGCGGGCAATCTGGCGGCATAACCGCCCCTTATGGCCCCTGACCTTCGCCTTTCACACCGGCATCTACCTGGTTGCCGCCATGCTTTTCTTCAGCCTGGTCAGCTCCATATTAATCATTGCCGGGGTGCCACTTTCCGTCCTCAACGTCTTCCAGGAGATCGCCTCCATCCTGGCAGTGGTCGGCTATCTGCTGGGGGGGCTGGGGGCTATTGCTCTACTCCTTAAACGCGCCCTTGATTCCAATCTCAGGCCTTTCAATACCACCACCAAGTATTTTAACCTGGTGTTACTGGGGGCGGTCTTTATTAGCGGCGCTTACGCCTGGTTCAGTGCGGGGGATTTCGCCGCGGAGTTTAGCTCATTTATAAGGGGGCTTATCACCCTTGACGGGGGCATAAGTGCCGGTTTCCCCTTATCCCTGCACATAGTAATATCTCTGCTCTTTCTTATCTATCTACCTTTTACCGATATGATTCACTTTATCGCCAAGTACTTCACCTATCATGAGATAAGGTGGGATGATGCCCCGCAGGATGAGAAGACGAAGAGGGAGTTGCGCGGGCTTCTGGCGCAGCCGGTTAGCTGGTCGGCGGCGCATGTTGCTGCCGACGGCAAGAAAAGCTGGCTAGACCTTACCACCAAGAAGACGAAAAATGAAGAAACTTAAATTAACCGATATCTCTAAGGGTGGGGATAGCCAGCTCATTGATATTAATCTTGATGAGCTGGTGCCGTTACCGCCGCCCTACGATAGGGCGGAGGAACTGCCCGGTTTTAAGCAGCTTACCCCAGACCAGAGGCAGAGGCTGGTCTGCAATCTTGACGGCGTTGTTTCTTATGCCGCCCTGCCCAAGCCGAAGAATAAAGCGGAGGAGAAGAAATACGTAAACCTGTTTATCTCAGGTCTTAAGAAGCTCTTAAGTAAAGAGAACAACTGGACCTTTCTGCAGCCATTGCTTCTTTCCCTGAATTATTGCGCTCAGTGCCAGACCTGTTGCGATGCCTGCCCGATTTACCTTGGCAGCGGCAAGAATGACCTTTACCGTCCCACCTATCGCCCCGAAATCTTCCGGCGTCTGGTTAATAAATATATCAAGCCCGGCGGCAAACTGCGAGCCAAGCTCACCGGGGCTGATATTGACCTCAACTGGACTACTATAAGCCGGCTCTATGAGCTCAGCTATCGCTGTAATCTCTGCCGGCGCTGTGCCCAGGCCTGTCCCATGGGGGTTGATAATGGTCTTATCACCCGAGAGCTGCGCAAACTCTTTAGCCAGGAGCTGGGCTGGGCGCCGAAGGAGCTTCACGAGAAGGGCACGGTGCTCCAGCTTGCTGTCGGCTCCGCCACCGGCTTAAGGCCCAATGTTGCCATAGACAACCTGAAGTTTCTGGACGAGGAGTTTAGCGAGTCCACCGGTATTAAAGTCTCGACGCCCTGGGACAAGAAAGGGGCTGATATTCTGTTGATTCACAGTGCCGGTGACATCATCTCCTTCCCCGAAAGCCCGATTGCCTTTACCATTTTGTGCAATGCCGCCGGCATCAGCTGGACGCTCTCATCGGAGATACCGGGCTACGATGGTATCAATTACGGTGTCTTCTATGACGATGTCCAGCTGGCCAAGGTGGCTATCAGGCACGCCCAGATTGCCAAGAAACTCGGGGTGAAGAAGATAGTCATGGGCGAATGCGGTCACCAGAACAAGGCATTTATGACCGTAGCCGATAGGATACTTGTCGGCGACCTGAATATACCGCGGGAGAACGTGATGACCTTCCTGGAGAACATCGTCTTTGGTGGCAAGATTAAGTTCGACCCGTCAAAGAACGATTTTCCGGTGACGCTCCACGACCCCTGCAATCTGGTGAGAAACATGGGTATAGTTGAGCCCCAGCGCCGAATCCTGCGCTATCTCTGCCCCCAGTTCCGCGAGATGACGCCCCACGGAATAGATAACTACTGCTGTGGCGGCGGCGGTGGATTGAGTGTGATGTCCGATGTCAATTTCACCGACTGGAAGGTAAACGTTGCCGGCAGGCTAAAATTAAAGCAGGTCCTGGAAGCCTTTGCCGACCAACCTAGCCCAGAGGTAAAGAAATACCTTTGCGCCCCCTGCTTGAACTGCAAGCTGCAATTCCGTGATTTGTTTGAATACTACCGGGTCAAAGAGAGGTCGGGCATTATCTTCGGTGGTCTGGGGGAACTGATTGTTAATGCCATGGCCATTATCAAAAAGCCTTTCATTACCTGGGGGGAGTAGAGGTTTTTGTCAACCCCACCCCAACCCCCTGAGCTTTTTCTTCCCACCCACCCGCCCTCATAGGCTTCTTGCCCCCTAAGTTGTTTGATATGATAGCTTCCATAGGGTATAATATTTTCTTGCAATTTAGAGCTATCGAATAGTCCGAGAGGAGACTTACTTTTATGGCACAAATGGAACTGGCGGGCGAAATGTACGAGGTTGACGAGAATGGCTTTATGCAAGAAACGGCAAGATGGACAGAAGATGTGGCTAGAGCCTATGCGGCGCTAGAGAATGTAAACGAGTTGACTGAAGACCACTGGAAGGCGGTGAATTACCTGAGGAAGTATTACCTTGAGAACGGCATCTGCCCGATGATAAGAAGGCTTATCAAGGAAACCGGTTTTAACCTGAGCCGACTCTATGAACTCTTTCCGCAGGGACCGGCCCAGTCCGCCTGCAAGTGGGCTGGGGTACCCAAGCCCACAGGGTGTGTATAGGTTTAAGGCGCTTAAATCGGTTTTGGGGGCTAATCTTTTACCTTGGTCTCTTGTTCCAGCACCTCGGCTAGAGCCTTATAGCCCTCGCCGCCGAAAGACTTGAACTGCAGGGCAAGCAACTCCGAGTACTTAAAACCCTTGGAGCTAATCCAGTCTCTATGTACCTTATCGCCCCGCCCGATCATATGGCGGGCTAGATCAAGGGCGCTGCTTGAAACCTTTTTACACACCGGGCAGTGATAACTCATAGCTAACCTCCGACCTAGTGGCGCTAGCGCCTTATTTGCTCTTTTTCTTCCTCAGGGCTTTCAAGACCTTTTCCGGAGTGATGGGCAAATCGTTTATCCTGACGCCCACTGCCTTATACACCGCATTGCCGATAGCACCGGCAGTGGGGTTGGTCAGCCCCTCGCCAGCCTCCTTGGCACCAAAGGGTCCCTCGGGCTCATAGGTATCAATCTCCAGAATCTCGGTCTCGGGCATATCCAGGGAGCGGATAAGCTTGTAATCGGCAATGGAGGGATTGAGTATCTTGCCCTCATCCATGGGCTGGTCTTCGCAGAAGCCGTAGCCTCCGGCCATCATTATTGCCCCCTCCAGCTGCCCTTCAATACCTATGGGGTTGATTACGGTGCCGCTTTCATGGGCGGTGGTGACATTTACCAGCTTATATCGGCCGGTTTCGGGGTCTACTGCCACCTCAGCCGCCTGCACGCCGAAGCTATAGGCGGGGGATATCATTCCCTTGCGGTGGGGGGTATAGTGCCCCCGCCCCATGATAGCCACGCCGTCCTTACCCCTTATCGCCTCTTTAACGATGTCAAAGTAGGAGACGCCCCTCTCCGGGCGGTCAACCAGGTGAATCCAGCGGTCTTTGATATCCAGGTCGTAGACAATGTTGACCCCCATCTTGGCGCCGGCGAACTCCAGGAGTTGCTGCTTGCATTCGGCGGCAGCCCTTTTAACAGCGTTGCCGTTCATCAGCGTCTCCCGGCTGCCCCAGGCACCCAGGTCGGGGGGGCAGATAGCGGTATCGCCGGAGAATATCCTCACATCCTCAAGGCGTACCCCCAGCTCCTCGGCGCAGATCATGCTCAGGGTGGTATTGGAACCCTGGCCAATATCACAGGCGCCGGTATAGACATCCACCTTGCCGTCGATATTTATCTTGACTATAGCCGCCGAGAAGGCATAGGGGGTATTAAACCAGTTAAAGATACCGCCGGACATAAAGCCGTAGGCGGCAACGCCTATGCCGTGGTT
>CAZQXA010000060.1:0-7355 GCA_964597155.1 uncultured Dehalococcoidales bacterium | reverse complement strand
GGAAGGGCTTAATCCACTGCCAGAGCAACGCGAGAATTTGAAAGAGGCATTTCGCCTTGCCCTAGAATTCGCCAAATCACCCGATGGCTGGCTGGTTTTTGTGGGCGCTAATGGCTGTGGCAAGACTCATCTGGCGGCGGCTATCGCCAACTATCGTCTCAAGGAGGGCGAGCTGGTAAAATTCGTGGTCGTGCCCGACTTTCTCGACCACCTGCGCTCCACCTTCAGCCCGGAGAGCCAGGTGTCCTACGACCAGCTCTTTGAAGAGGTAAAGAATGCCCCGCTGCTCATCCTGGACGACCTCGGCAAACAGACAACAACCCCCTGGGCGCAGGAAAAGCTTTACCAGATTATCAATCACCGCTATAACTACCAGCTGCCAACAGTGTTTACCACTAACTGCTCACTGGATGAAATTGATAGCCCGATAAGCTCCCGCCTTTCCGACCCAAAAATCAGTGTCGTCTGGAATATCACCGCTCCTGATTACCGGACTGACGCCACCGCCAGTCGCCAGAAAATCACCCCCAGCCGGAAAGAGCGCCGGGGCTAGCCGCGAGTTTGCATAGCTCCATAGTTTTTTAGTAAAATAGGCGGGTTCTGTATTTATGAATGCCTTAGAGATAGTAAACCTTCCTGTCCTGGTATTGAATCAAAGCTATGAGCCACTCAATGTATGCCGGGTACGGCGAGCGGTAATACTGCTCGACCGTGGTAAGGCGGAGATGCTGGAAAACGGCACCGGCTTTATCCACTCGGCCAGCAACGACTTCCCCGTGCCCTCGGTCATCCGCCTGGCCTATATCATCAGGCGTCCCCGCCCCCAGAGAAAGCTGACCCGCTTTGAGATCTTTCACCGCGACCAGTTTGCCTGCCAGTATTGCGGCAAGCAGACCCACCAGCTCACCCTGGACCATGTCATCCCCCGCTACCGAGGTGGTGAACACACCTGGGAAAATGTGGTCAGCGCCTGTATACCCTGTAACCGGCGCAAGGCGGGTAAGACCCCAAGGGAGGCAGGAATGCAGTTAATCCGCCCACCGATAGTGCCGCGGGGAGACCGCTTCTTCTACATCCCCCACCACTACCAGCAGAGCCAGAGCCAGTGGCAAAAATACCTGCCCCAATAAGGACTAACCCTTCTTGGGCGTTTTCTCAACAGTAATATCACTGAGGGGCAATTCCACGGTTGCCTGGCTCTCCAGTTCAACCAGCACCGTTTCCTTGAGGGGATTACTCCCCACCACGCTGGCTGCCCCCATAGGTGTCGTCACCCGTTGCCCCGGCTTGGGCAGCTTCTCCTTCATGGCGTGGTATTGCTCGCTCTCATAGGTCAAGCAGCACAACAGGCGGCCGCAAACCCCGGATATCTTGAGCGGGTTAAGGGGTAAGTCCTGCTCCTTAGCCATCTTGATTGAGACCGGGGAGAACTCGGTTAAGAAATTCACGCAACAAAAGGGGCGCCCGCAACGCCCAAAGCCACCAACCAGCTTGGCTTCATCCCTGGGTCCCAGTTGGCGTAGCTCGACCCGCACCTTAAAACGCCTGTTTAGCTCCCGAACCAGCTCACGGAAATCAACCCTCTCGCTGGCACTGAAGAAAAAGGTAAGCCGGCTGCCGTCAAGGTTATATTCAGCGCCGAGCAGTTTCATCGGCAGCTTCAACTTGGCTATCAGCTTACCGCACTCAACCAGAGCCTCCCCTTCCTTGTCTTCAAAGTCCTGAGCCCGCTTGATATCCTCCGGCTCCGCCTTGCGCTCCACCGTTTTCAAGGGCTCGGTCACTTCATTAGCCACAACCTGCGCCGGAGCAATGACCACCCTCCCCAGCTCCAGACCTCTAGCCGTCTTGACCACGACATAGTCATTTACCTCCAGGTCGATACCGGCGGGGTCAAAGTAATATACCTTACCGGCTCTTTTAAAACGTATACCAACAATATCAGCCATAGTTTAGACACCACCCCTTCGCGGTATACTGAGCATCAACACCTCCAACACCAGCCGCGGATTGGCGTTCTGCCCAAGCTGCTCCCCAGCCGCCTGAAGGCTATTGATGAAAGACCTTATCTGGGCCAGATTATAACTCCGGCCCATGTCAACCAGCACCGCTTCCTGGTCAACATTGGTGATGGTATCGTCCGAACCGAGCTTGACCAGCATCAGGTCTCGCCACCAGTCAAGCCACAAGTCCAGTACCTCCTGCACCGAGCCCCGGCTTTGCCCAAACTGAGCCGCCAGCCGGGAAGCATAATCAAAACGCTCCCCGTTATCACCAGCGGTGATATCGAGCAGCCTGCCTATCCTCTCGGCACGCCGCTGGAGCAGGCTATCGTCAGTCGCCGCCAGTATTGCCCAGCCCAGACGGCCGTGGCAGAGCCTGGCCAGAAGCTCAGCCTTGGGCGGCTCAACGACCCGGCGTTCATTAAAGACAGCCTCCACCTCTGCGGTCGCCAGCGGGTGCAATTCCAGCCGCTGGCAGCGGGAAACTACGGTGGCGGGTAGGATAGAATCGTTGCTGGCCAGCAGAATAAAGATTACCCCCTCCGCCGGCTCTTCCAGGGTCTTAAGCAGGCAGTTAGCCGCTTCGTTGGACATGAGCTCAGCCCCATCAACAACAAATACCTTATGTCTGCCCTCAAAGGGGGGCAGACTGGAGGAATGCTGCATCTCCCTGACCTGGTCGATGCTAATTTCGGCCCGGGGCTTATCATTGGAATTGCCCCCGGAGTCCAGCCCTATAATCTGGACATCGGCATGCTTGCCCAAAAGTATCTTCCCGCAGGCGTCACAGGAGCCGCAGGGAGGCTCATCACCCTGGCAGTTCAGCGCCCGGGCAAAATCAATGGCCAGGGTCATCTTGCCAACATGTGGAGGACCGACCAGCAGATAGGCATGAGCTATCGAGCCCCGCTCCAGGTTGCGCTGGAGCAGGGTGACCGCCCGGGACTGCCCGACTACCTGCCACATACCGAAACCCCTTTAGCTCAAATCACAGCGGGTGAGGTCATCAAGGGTCTCACGCCGCCGAATAAGTTTTGCCTTACCCTTATTAACCATAACAATAGCCGGCTTAAAAGAGGCGTTATAGTTAGTCGCCTGGGGGATAGAGTAAGCCCCGCAACCGGCTATTGCAATGGTATCGCCGGCTGAAACCGCTGGTAGGGCAATATCCCGAATCAGTATGTCGCCAGATTCACAGAACCTGCCGGCAATAGTAACTACCGCCGACTCTTTCTCTTTCATCCTGTTGGCGACCACCGCCTCCAATTTAGCCTGGTAAAGGGCGGGGCGGATATTATCGGCCATACCACCGTCCACCGAGACATAACGCCTGATACCGGGTATATCCTTTATCACCCCGGCGGTATACAAAGCCACCCCAGCCCGCCCCACCATTGACCTCCCCGGCTCAATGAAAAGTCGCGGCCTAGCCAGCCCCAGCTTCTGGCAGCCGCTTATTACGCTGGATGTTATTACCTCGGCATAGGTAGAGATAGGCGGCACCGGCTCATCCAGCGTATATTGAATGGCAAATCCGCCACCGATGCTCATTTCCTTAAGCTCAAAACCATGCTTACGCCCCATATCGGCGGCAAACTTGAGTATAATTTCAATAGCCTGCTGGTAGGGCTCAGTCTCGGCTATCTGGGAGCCGATATGAAAATGTAAGCCCTGCAGCCTAAGTGCCGGCATAGATATGGCTGTTTTCAATGCTTCCTCACCCAGAACCAGGGGTATGCCGAACTTGCTGTCAACACTACCGGTAACAATGTAACGATGGGTATGTGGCTCTACCCCGGGAGTAAGTCTGAGCCATATATCTGGGGTATACTCCCCGGCTATCTGGCCTAAGAGGGCAAGCTCCTGAAAATTGTCCACCACGATACGCCCCACGCCCAACTCCAGAGCCAGCTTTAGCTCCTCGGCTGACTTATTGTTACCCGGGAAACAGACCCTGTCCATAGGGAAACCAGCCGCCCGAACAATGCTAATCTCACCGCCGGAAACAACATCCAGCCCCAACCCCTCCTCCCCAAAGAGGCGAACCAGCGCCTTATTGAGGAAAGCCTTGCAGGAGTAGAGAACAGTGGTATCGGCATAGCGCTGGCCGAACTCACGCTTGAACTCGGCGCACTTGCTCCGCAGGCTGTACTCGTCAAAGACATAGAGCGGCGTGCCGAACTCAGCGGCTAGCTCCACAGTATCACAGCCGCCGATAACCAGATGCCCGCTATCACTGGCCGCCGATGCTTCCGGGAATAGTTTAAGTCTGGACACCATATTATATAAATGTTAACAGTGCCAGCTAGTTAAGTCAATTTATTATGCTCTTATCACCCTCTTCGCGGTCTTAAATCCACCCCCTTGGTCCCCCTGCCTTCGCCGAAGCGGCTACGCGCAGGCAGGCCTCCTTTAGTAAAGGAGGGGGAGGATATTAAAAAGAGGGGCGTAAGCCCCTCTTAAACACCCCCAACAAAGCAGGGTTTTAAGGACAAAGCCTTGGTGGGCGGGCGGGTGGGAAAGAAAAACGTTGGGGGAGGGGAACACAGCCCACCCCAAAAGACGACTCTAGGGCGGGCTGGGTGGGAAGAAAAACCATGGTGGCTGGGGGCTGGGGAAAAGATAAATCAAAGGGGGGCGTATGCCCCCCTAAAAAAGATTACTTTAGCTAATCCTCCCTCAGCTTGAAGCGCTGTATCTTACCGGTGCTGGTCCGGGGCAGGGCTCGAACGAACTCTATCCACCTGGGGTATTTATAGGGCGCTATGCTCTTCTTAACAAAGAGCTGAATATCCTTAGCCAGATTTTCGGACTTGCGGTGGCCTTTCTTGAGCACCACGAATGCCTTAGGCTTAACCAGGTGATGCTCGTCTTTTTTAGCCACTACCGCCGCCTCCAGCACCGCCGGGTGGGAGACCAGGGCGTCTTCGACCTCAATGGGGGATACCCATATGCCACCCACCTTGAGCATGTCATCGATTCGGCCACGGTAATAGTAGTAACCTTCGCCGTCACGGTAATACCTGTCCCCGGTGTTAAACCACTCTCCCAGCATGGAGGTCTTGGTCTTATCGTGATGGCGATAGTAATAGGCGGCGGTTGATTCGCCGTGTACCAGCAGGGTGCCGACCTCACCATCAGCTACCTCATTGCCATTATCATTGACAATCTTAGCCCGATAGCCGGGGACCAGTTTACCGGAGCTTCCCGGCTTGGCATCGCCGAGGCGGTTAGAGATGAAAATGTGCAACAGCTCGGTGGAGCCTATTCCGTCCAGGATTTCCAGCCCGAATCTCCTCTTCCACTCAGCAAAGATTTCACTGGGCAGAGCCTCACCGGCTGAGGTGCAGATGCGCAGGGAGGATAAATCGTATTTCTTTTCGGCGCCTTCTACCTCCAGCATATTGGCGTAGAGCGTTGGTACGCCGAAGAACATCGTGGGGTGATAGCGCTCAATGGTGGAGAATATGGTCTCTGGCCGGGGGCGGTCGGGGAGCAGAACCACCGAGGCGCCAAGGGCTAGGGGATAGAAGAAGCTGTTACCCAACCCGTAAGCAAAGAAGAACTTGGATGCCGAAAAGAGTAAATCGTCCTGATTAATGCCCAGGACAGCCTTGGCATAGCTATCAATGCAGCTGAAGACATCGTGTTGAAGATGGACCGCCGCCTTGGGAACACCGGTGCTGCCCGAGGTGTAATTCCAGAAAGCGGCATCCTCAAAGGTGGTATAAGCCACATCCAGTTTATCGGAACAGCGGTCAATGAGGTCATGAAAGGCAATATGATAAGCCCTTGTTTTCTTGCCCACGATGATAGTGTTCTCCAGATAGAGAAACTTCTCCTTAAAACCTTCAATCTCCTCAATAAAGTCGCCGTCGGCGATGAGGGTGCGGGCGCGGCTGTTATTCAGCAGATAGCGGTAATCGTGCATGGTATACATGTAGTTGACCGGCGTGGGAATGGCACCGATTTTTATCGCGCCAAAGAAGCTGGCCATAGCCTCCGGGGAATCATACATCACCAGCATCACCCGCTCTTCCATATGCACGCCCAGAATCTTAAGCGCATTCCCCACCTTGTTTATCAGACTCTGCATCTGGGCATAGGTATAGGTCTCGTCCTTATAGTATACGGCTACTTTATCGCCCAACCCCTTCTCCACCATTTCATCTACCAATTTGGTGGTTATGTTGTAGTACTGGGGAATAAAATCCTGGTATTTATACTGTCTTTCCATCTTGACCACCTGGTGAGATATATTGGCTAAAAATTATTTCCTTATTATTAGTGTATAATAAACGCCCCCTTTTTACAAAGCTTGACAATGAAAGAACGCCCATAGGGCGGGTTAGGGTGGGAAGAAAAACATATGTGAAAACGGGGGAGAGGTGGAGAACCAGGCCCCAAAAGGACGCCCATAGGGCGGGTTAGGGTGGGAAGAAAAACATAAGTTTAAAAGGGGGGAGGAGGGATGGATTGACCCTCTTAAATTGACACCCCTGGGGCATAACATTAGAATATCATTTAACCCTAACTTTAAAAGGCAGGATAGTGTATCAAAAAGACACCCTAGCTAACGGGCTGCGCCTCCTCATCTCCCCTATGCCCCACACCCGCTCGGTATCTATCTGCATCTTTATCGGGGTTGGCTCCCGCTATGAGACCGAATCACAGGCTGGAACCTCGCACTTCATCGAGCACCTCTGTTTCAAGGGCACCTCCCGCCGCACCAGCGCCCGGGAAATATCTGAGGCAATAGAGGGGGTGGGGGGAATCATTAACGCCGGCACCGATAAAGAACTGACCGTTTACTGGTGCAAGGTGGCCGAGCCCCACTTTCACCTAGCCCTGGATGTGCTGGCCGATATACTGCTCCACTCCCGCTTCGAGCCGGCGGACATCGAAAATGAGCGCCAGGTTATTATTGAAGAGATTAACATGAGCCGGGATTCCCCATACCAGCTGGTCAACCTGCTCATTGATGAGCTTTTGTGGCCCTCCCACCCGCTGGGAAGGGATACCGCCGGCAGCAAGCAGTCGGTGGCTGCCATCACCCGCCAGATGATAGTCGACTACCTTGCCTGCCAATATCTACCCAGCAACACCGTGGTCGGCATTGCCGGAGCCATTAAGCACTCAGAGGCAGCCGCTGCCGTGGAGCAAGCCCTGGGTGATTGGGCTGAACAGCAACCCCATCCCGGATACTCAGCCTATAAAGAGCAAGAATTCCCACGACTGCGAATTGAGAAGAAAGATACCGAGCAAGCCCACCTCTGCCTGGCACTGAGCGGGCTGCCCCTGCTCCACCCCAAGCGCTTTACCCTCGACCTGCTTAATGTCATCCTGGGGGAG
>CAZQXA010000059.1:3014-7440 GCA_964597155.1 uncultured Dehalococcoidales bacterium | reverse complement strand
GTCCTCCGGATTCAGCGGCTTGCCGCAGTCGTCGCACTGGTCACCCCTGGCTCCGCTAGAACCGCAGAAAGGGCAGGTGCCCTCGATATAGCGGTCGGGCAGAAAGCGCTGGCACTGGGGGCAGTAGGGCTGGGAAACAGTAGCCTTATAGATATAGCCCTTCTTTTGCAGGGTGAGGAATATATCCTGGGCTACCTGGGCATGGTTAGCCGTGCCGGTGGTGGTAAATAAATCAAAGGAGATGCCCATCTTCTGCCAGGACTGGAGAAACTGCTGGTGATAGCGGGCGGTAACCTCGGCCGGCGTTTTACCTTCCTGCCCCGCCTTGATGGTTATCGGCGTGCCGTGCTGGTCGGAACCGGATACCATCACTACCTCGTTCCCCTTGAGACGATGGTAACGGGCGAAGATATCCGCCGGCAGATAGGCGCCGGCAATATGGCCCAGATGCAGGGGGCCATCGGCATAAGGCCAGGCGACACCAATAAAAATCCTCTGGCTCATAAACTATTTCCTTTAAGGCTTTTCGGGGAAGAAGGTGAGTGTCTGTTGCCCCTTATCCTCGGTATAACGAGCATAGCCCTTGTTCAGGCAACAATCAAGGCACAGACGCACCATAACGCCCTCTTCCCGGTCAATAACCAGGTAGCGCTCCGGATAGGGTATAAGGCGCTGGCACTCATCGCACTGGATATCGCCTAAAGATGTACAACCACGGCGCATTTGTTAGTTCCTCTCTAAGCTAACTTTAAGCCAAACCCGGTATAGCTCCTTCTTGGACAAGCCGGTCTCGGCGGCAAGCACAGCTACCGCCTGCTTGGCCGCCATACCTTTGCGGCGCATAGCCCCTAACCGCTTTTCTATAGCCTCGGTCAACTGCGGTCTTATCGGCTCTTTCCTGCCTTCAATAACCAGGGTAAACTCGCCCCTCGGCTCGGCGAAATGGGCTATAGCCTGGCTTACCCTCCCCCGGAAGACCTCTTCATAAAGTTTGGTCAGTTCACGGCAGACGGCTAGGCTCCTATCGCCCCAAATCGCCAGGACATCTTCGAGTGCCGCCAGCAGCCGGTGGGGGGATTCCAGAATAACAATGGTAGCCGTGACTTCGGCAAAAGACTGCAGAAGACGCCGGCGGGCGCCAGCCTTATGCGGCAGAAAGCCGAGGTAGATAAATTGCCCGGTATCCAGCCCGGAGACAGCCAGCGCTGTGCTAACCACCGAAGCCCCGGGAATGGGGACTACGGCGATCCCACGCTGGCTGGCGGCGACAATAAGCTCGTGGCCGGGGTCGGATATGCCCGGCATTCCGGCATCAGAGACCAGAGCCACATCCCCCTCTTCAAGGCGGCTCAAAATATAGTCCAGTTTAGCCAGTTTATTACGCTCATGATAGCTGGTCGTCGGGGTCTTGATATCATAAGCCGCCAGGAGCTGGCGGGTGCGGCGGGTATCCTCAGCGGCAATGAGCTTTACCTCCCGCAGAGTCCGCAGAGCGCGCAGGGAGATATCTTCCAGGTTACCAATCGGGGTGGCCACAATATAAAGAGCCGGCATTTTTAGCTATTATAACCCAGCAGTAATCGCCCGTCTACTTTGATTGTTTATCAACCTCACCCCCTTAATCCCCCTCTCCAGTCTTGGAGAGAGGGAAGAAAAGAAAGAGGGGGCTGGCGCCCCCTCTTAAACACCCCCCCCCAAAAAGCGTGGGCGGGGAATAAAGCCTTCGAGGGCGGGCGGGTGGGAAATTAAACGAATGGGGGGAGAGGTGAAGGGGAAAACCTAAGAGGGTTGGGTGGGGAAAAAGACATACCCTCAAAAATTCCTTGACTTTCAAGAGCTGCCTTTGATATAATTCGCCTTTAATAAGGACGGCAAGATGGCTAAACCCAAATTCAGAGAACTGCGGCGCGCTTATGGCTTTGATGAGGTGGCGATTGTCCCTGGAGACACCACCATTAACCCCGACCAGACCAAAATTGAACTCAAGATAGACAGCTTCACCTTCTCCCTGCCTATTCTGGCCTCAGCCATGGACGCTGTGGTTGATGTCAACACCGCCATCATTTTGAGCAAGCTGGGAGGGCTGGCGGTCCTCAACCTGGAGGGGGTGCAGACCCGTTATGATAACCCCGAGGAGGTCTTAGCTGAGATTGCCAAAGCTCCCAGCGCCAAAGTCACCGCCTTCCTGCAGAAGGTCTACTCGGCACCAATTAAGGAAAAACTTGTCGGCCAGCGAATCGAGGCGATTAAAAAGGCAGGGGCAACCTGCGCCGTTTCGGTAACGCCGGCTAACACCAAGCACCTGGCTCCCATAACCGCCGAAGCCAAGGCTGATATCCTGGTCATCCAGTCCACGGTCACCACCGCCAAGCATGTATCCAAGAGCTACCGGGGGCTAATCTTCCCCGAGCTTCGCCAGTCCCTACCTATGCCCATAATTGTCGGCAATTGTGTCAGCTACAGCGCCTGCCTGGAGATTATGAAAACCGGAATCTCGGCAGTCCTGGTGGGGGTCGGGCCTGGGGCAGCCTGCACCACCAGGCAGGTGCTTGGCGTCGGTGTCCCCCAGATAACAGCCACCATGGACTGCGCCGCAGCCAGGGATGAATACAAGCGCCAGTCGGGAAGGTATGTGCCCATAATCACCGATGGTGGCTTCCGCAACGGGGGAGACCTTGCCAAAGCCTTTGCCGCCGGTGCCGATGCCGTAATGCTGGGCTCCATTCTGGCCCAGGCCAAAGAGGCGCCGGGGCTGGGCTATCACTGGGGTATGTCCCACCCCCACCCAGCACTACCCCGGGGAACGCGGATAAAAGTAGGCACCACGGGTACAATGGAGCAAATCCTGTTCGGCCCCACCTCGGTTACTGATGGCAGCCAGAACCTGGTTGGGGCGCTGCGCACGGCAATGGGCGTCTGCGGGGCACGCAATATCAAGGAAATGCACCAAGCGGAGATGGTGATTGCCCCGGCTATTACCACCGAGGGCAAGTCCTGGCAGATGACACAGGCTAGCCCCTAAAGGCTACTCCTCCTCTTCTTCTTCCTCTTCAGAAACTATCCCCATCTCGCCGCTAATATGAGGCAGCAGAGGTTCGACTTTTCTCCCCCTAGCCGAGGTTGGGACCAACTTATCAATCACCGGGCGCAGCTCGGCTATTTTCCCCGCCTCCACCACCACACCACACACCCCGGCCCCCCATATAGCCTGAAGTTCACTGCCAGCCACCCCTGAAGGCACCGAGACCAGCAGGGGTTTGGTCAGAAGGCTGGCACAGCGGCGAAAGAGCATAAGGTGATGCCAGGTAAGAAAACCGCCCTTCTCACCTTCAGCGGCAACCAGCACGGCATCTATCGGCAGGTCATCGACTGCCTTTAGCAACCCCAGGTCGAGCCCGGGCTCAACCTCCAGTATCTTGCCCAGCTTTTCTTCCCCCAGTACCGCCAGCGAGGCGTTGGCGGCGGGGAAAACGACAAAATCACAGCCTGCCTCCACCAAGTGCCCCACCCCTTCTCGACCCATTTCCGCCAGCCAGCCACCCCAGGGAATACCAGACGCCGCCCGGCATAACTGTTTAAGGGTTTTAACCCCCAAACCCGACTTGGGGATTTTGATCAGCCCGGCATCAGCCCCACTCACATCGCTAGCCAAATGGCCAGCCTCAACCTGAACAATTAGAGCAACGAGCAGCATCCTGGGCTTGGCCGTCACCCCCGCTGCCGCCGCCCGAAAGCCCATAGGCTGCCCGCCCTGGGAGACCAGACTCAATTTATCAATAAATTTGCTCATACGCCAGGCAACGTTTTGCCCCGCTAGCGGCTAGACCAACGGCTTACCTGTCAGAACTCCACTATAGTAACACCCGGTGGCAGCTCAAACATGCTGTCATCAATATCGCCAAATTCTATGTTTGTATACTCGGCTATAATCGTACCTTCTGATGTCGTCATCTCGGCTCGAATGGGGAAGCCATAATCTTTCCATATCCACATTCTGGCCGTTCCCTGCTCGGTAGTATATTCAACCACCAGGCATTCCTTGTCGTCCAGTATCTCGGTGCGGATAATTTCGTACTCATAGTCGGGGATAGACTGAGCCATTTCCAGGGCCGATTCTGCCGGCTGCTCGAAAGCCATCTGATAAGCCACGCCTAGAGACGGCATATACATATACAGGACCTGCTCACCAAAGTCCGCAATCATAATCACGGTCTCCCCTGACACTGGCTCAGTCGTTTCGGTTCTCATCTTGTCCTGCTCAATCCACATGTGTGTAGTCACCTCGCCAACGCCGGGAGCAGTTATCACCATATCGTATTGCACCGCGGTTATGTCTGCCCCCCGCCCCAGAATGTCGGCTAATTCCTCCTCCGGGGTTGGCGTCTCTTCGGGAGGGGGTGTCGTTTCGTCTGGAGGGGGTGTCGTT
>CAZQXA010000059.1:0-2914 GCA_964597155.1 uncultured Dehalococcoidales bacterium | reverse complement strand
CTGGAGGCGGCGTCGTTGTCGCCCCACCTCCCCCTCCCCCACCACAGGCAACGAAGCTAATACAACCCAGCACCATAACCACAACCAGCAGCAATGATATGACCTTCTTCATTTGCTCTCTCCTCACCTCCATTTTATTTTGGCCGATGGCTTAACTAGGCCTTTTTGGCAGCGATTTCACCAGCCACGGGGAGCTTATATTTCTTCCCCTGATAGGCTTTGACCATCAGTATTATCCACAGGATTAGCCCCAGCGCCAAGATGAGGTAGCCAATCACCCAACCGACAAGTGGTATGAAGATAAGGGCAAAGACTACGGTAAGGGCGCCAAAGGTAATTACTGACTGCAGCGCATGAAAGCGCACGAACTTGTTATCCTTCTCCAGGATGAGGAATACCAGCCCGCTTATCCAGCCTAACAAGTAGCACAGTAATCCAGCAAGGTTTGGCGCCAGCGCCGTGCTTGCTTTGCCCATTAGTCAAACCCTTCTTTTTAGGACTGCTTAGCCGCGATGTTACCAGCCACGGGGAGCTTAAACTTCTCCCCTGCGTAAGCTTTAAGCATCAGTATTATCCACAGGATAAAAGCAAACACGCCGACGAGATAGATGAGTACCAGGAAAAGGATCCATATATAGGGAATTAAAGTAAATATCCACAATATAATGAAGACGACATTAAATGCGCCAAAGACGATTATTGACTGCACCGCATGGAAGCGCACGAACTTGTTATCCTTCTCCAGGACGAGGAATACCAAGCCGGTTATCCAACCAAACACGTAGCAAAGTAATCCGGCCACGTTTGGTTCCAGACCGGTACTTGTCTTGCCTGTTGCCTTACCTGTTGCTTTGACTGTCGCTTTTCTTCTTGCTTTAGCTTTGACTGGCGCTTTTCTTCTTGCTTTGGCCCTAGCTTTAGCCATTGTTAAATCCTCCCTCCTTTTTATTGTGAATTAGATATATCACTAATTGAGGGCAAAGTCAATGATTTTGTCAAGTCTTAAATCTCAGCCTAGGCTTCAAGCTTTCAAGTATTGCCAAGATGTGAGCCAAGAGTTAGGATGTAGACATGCCGCAGAACTAAGGGGGACATTATGCAAGAGCTGATAAAGGAATTCATGGCCCAGAAAAGGTTTGCCGTTATCGGCGCCAGCGATGATAACCAGAAGTACGGCAACAAGATATTCAAGAACCTGACGGGCCGAGGCTATGAGGTCTACCCGGTAAATCCCAGGCTCAAGGTAATCGAAGGGGTCAAGTGCTATCCCAGTCTGGCTGATATTCCGGTCAAGGTCGATGTGGTCGACTTTGTGGTGCCGCCGGAGGTAACCAAGGCCACCCTCAAGGAGTGTTTAAGACTGGGGCTAGACCGCATATGGCTTCAACCCGGCTCGGAAAGTGAGGCGGCTATAGCCTTCTGCCATGAGAACAAGCTCAAGGTGGTGCATGGCACCTGTGTTATGTTAAATTAAAAAGCAACTTGACAAAAAGCCGATAATAAAGTAAACTTCCCTATAATTGAATATAGCCTAAAGGCTGAGAACGAGACTAGTAGACCCTGTAGCGGGGCTTTCTAGAGAGCCGGGTAAGGGTCCCCAGAAAAATCAAAGATTTTTCTGGGTATCATAAGGTGAAAGCCGGCGCCAGCGCCGGGGTTGAATGGACTCGGGAGCCACAGACCGAAAGGATTTTTTAACCGAGTAGGCTTTGTCGGAAGGGCACCGTTAGCTAAGCCCAGGGTATCGCCCTTCAGGTGAAGGACCGTACCCCAAATGAGGTGGTTGCCAATAGCAATTAATTAGGGTGGCACCGCGAAGGATTGACCTCTCGCCCCTATAGGCGAGAGGTTTATTTTTTGGTCTTAAAAAAGAGGAGGCTTAAAAATCTATAATGTACCATCCCACATTAGAAGAATTTAGGGAGCTTGGAAAACAGGGCAATCTGGTGCCGGTATACCGCCAGATTGAGGCCAATTCGCAGACACCGCTTTCCGCCTTCCTCAAGGTAAACCGCGGCGGCTATGCCTTTCTCCTGGAGAGCGTTGAGGGCGGCCAGCATAAGGCCGGCTATAGCTTCATCGGCACCGAGCCCTATCGGGTGCTGAGCACCAGGGAGGGAGAGGGGACCGACCCCCTCCGCCTTGTCGCCGAGGAGCTAGCCAAACACCGCCTAGTGCCGGAAAGCGGCCTGCCTGATTTTTGCGGCGGCGCTGTGGGCTATCTTGGCTATGAGACAATACGCCGCTTCGAGAAACTTCCATCGCCAGAATCTGACCCCCTGGCTTTACCAGAGTCGGTGTTCATGTTCGTTGATAGCCTTCTCATCTTTGACCACATTAATGGTAAGATTAAGGTCTTAAGCCACGCCCGCCCCAATGGCGATGCTGATAGCGCCTATCAGGCAGCGGTGGACAAGATAGACGACCTGGTAAACAGGCTGGAGGCCCCCTCAGAGCGCCGCCAGCCAAAAAAGGCACCACCCAGGCAAGGTAAGCCCGCAGAAACCGTCTCTAACCTCACCAGAGAAGAATTTGAGGCCGCTATCGACAAAGCCAGGAAATACATCGTCGCCGGTGAAGCCATCCAGATTGTGCTCTCACAGCGCCTGAGCCGGCGTACTAGCGCCCAGCCGCTGGATATCTATCAGGCACTACGGCGTATCAACCCCTCGCCCTATATGTTCTTCCTGAACTTGAAGGACTTCCAGCTCATTGGTTCATCACCAGAGATTCTAGTCCGGGCGGTAAAGGGCAGGGTGACCACTCGCCCCCTGGCCGGGACGCGCCCGCGGGGGAAGACCCCGGAGGAGGATGAGCGACTGGAGAAAGAGCTGCGCAGCGACGAGAAGGAAAGAGCCGAGCACATAATGCTGGTTGACCTGGGGCGCAACGATATCGGGCGGGTGAGCCTGCC
>CAZQXA010000058.1:0-7462 GCA_964597155.1 uncultured Dehalococcoidales bacterium | reverse complement strand
CCTGAAAGCCGGCAACAATGACAATATTCCCCTTATCCAGCTCGGCGACCACCCTCTCCGGGTCAACCCTCTCAATCCGGGCACGGCTATAGACGGCATCGGTCCTTATCCCCGCCTGGGCGCCGGAGAGGCTAATCGCCTCATAGCCCATAGCCTCAAGGGTCATTGCCAGCAGGGTACTGGTAACAATCTCGCCGGTGGAAAGCAAAAGGTCAAGCTCCCGGTCGCTGGGTTGGGCAGATACCGAATAAGCCAGCTTAAGCAGTTCATCGGTGGTATCGCCCATCGCCGAGACGACGACCACCACCTCGTTGCCCTTTTCCTTGGTGGCGACTATGCGCCTGGCGACGTTCTTTATTCGCTCGGCATCCGCCACCGATGTGCCGCCGTATTTCTGAACAATTAGAGCCATATTTATTAACCTCACCCCCTTTATCCCCCTCTCCTTGGGGAGGAGAGGGGGAAGAGGTTTTAGAGAGGGGGCGAAGCCCCCTCTCTTACCTTCGCCCCCTTCCCTTAACAAATTACCAAGGGAAGGGGCTAAGGGGGATAGGTTACTTAACCCCCTTTATCAACTTACCCATTATTTTATACCCATCGTCAATAAAAAGACCAGTACTTTTTGCCTCTTTTTCGGTAAATCTTTTGGCCCCATTTGACTTAAAACCCTCCCCCCACAATAAAAAGGGCACCGGCTCCGGGCTGTGGCTCCGGCTCTTAATCGGGGTGGGGTGGTCGGGCATAACCAGCAGCCGAAGCTCACCACCCCAAGAGCGCAAGCGGCGGATAACCTCCCTGTCTATCCTCCCGATAGCCTCAATCTTATCATCAATGGCGCCAGCGTGAGCCGCCTCATCGGGCGCCTCAATGTGAATCACCACCAGGTCATGACCCGAAAGCGATTTAAGAGCGCCAGCGGCTTGAGCCGCATAGTCGTTGTCCAGCCCATCGCTAACTCCCTTTATTTTAAGCACCTCCATCCCCACCATCTTGGCCAAGCCCCGCAAGAGATCAACCCCGGAGGTGAGGGCGGCGCTCTGGCCGTAGAGCTCCTTGAAAGCGGGCATTGCTGGCAGCCGGCGGCTACCCCAGAAGAGCCAGATTGATGTCGCCGGTATTTCGCCGCGGGACTGCCGACTAAGGTTTATCGGATGACCCTGGAGCACCGCTTCGGAGCGCTTCATCAGCTCTCTTAAGATATCGCTGCCCTTACCCTTAGGCAGATACTGGCTGACAGGCTTATCGGGGATATCATGGGGCGGGGTGCAGATAGCCGAGAGGGCATCCTCCCGCCCTTTGAGCTTTAAGATATGCCGGTAGCTGACGCCGGGGTAGAAGCGAATATTGTCATCGCCTAGGTTATCATTCAGGGCGGCAATGAGCTTCTTTGCCTCCTCGGTGCTGATATAGCCGGCGCTGTAGCTCCGCATCCGGCCACCATCAACCGCCACCAGATTGCAGCGGAAAACGACCTCCCCCTTATCAATGGGAATATCCAGGCTGCGGGCTTCAATGGCGCTCCGCCCCCGGTAGTAGACCTTGGGGTCGTAGCCCAGCACTGACATGCAGGCGCAGGCGCTGGAGGGCTCCATCCCCGCGGGCACGGTGCGCACCAGCCCCAGGACACCTTCCCCGGCCAGGGCGTCAAGGTTGGGGGTCTCAGCCAGCTCCAGGCAGGTCTTGCCGCCGCGCTCTGATATCGGTAAGCCGGCGGCGCCGTCAATTATCAAAACGCAGTACTTCATTTCTTCAAGTAACCCCTCCCCCTTGTCTTACTTCCCACCCAACCCGCCCTAAAGGGTTGCACCCTTATGGAACTCTCCCCCCGTGAAAAGGAATTGATAGAGGCTAGACCTCTATCGGGTGGGAGGGTGGGAAAGAATACTTCCTCTAAAGATTAGGTTTCTAAAATCCTTTCTCTTAATCCTTGCTTCAGAAACTAAATCAGCCTATAATTATAGCCATCGGGGCGTAGCGCAGTCTGGTTAGCGCGCAGCGTTCGGGACGCTGAGGTCGGTGGTTCAAATCCACTCGCCCCGATTTTCTATTCTACCTTCTTGGCTTCCCCCCAGAGTTTGTTCTGCTCATCAAAGGACAGCTCGGCAAAGTTTAGCCCCCGCTTGCGGCAGGCTTCTTCCATAAAGGTGAAGCGCTTATAAAAGCGCCTGTTGGCCTCTCTTAGCGCCACTTCTAAATCTATCCCCATCCGGCGTGCGATATTAGCCAGGGTAAAAAGCAGGTCGCCGAACTCCCTGGCTTTCGGCTCCTTAGCCTCCGCCCGCTTGAACTCGCCAACCTCCTCGGCCAGCTTATCGATAACGCCGTCAATATCTTTCCAGTCAAAGCCGACATGAGCCGCCCGCCGCTGAATCTCCTGGCTGTAACCCAGAGCCGGCATACTCTTGGGCACGCTCTCCAGAATGGAGGCACCGGCTTCCCTCTCCTCACTTTTTAGCACCTCCCAGTTAAGCGATACCTCCTCGGCGTCCTTCACTTTTTTAGAGCCGAAGATATGGGGGTGGCGGTGGATGAGCTTGGCGTTGATGTTTTTTATCACCTCCCCCAGCTCAAACTCGCCGGCTTCGGCGGCAATCTGGGCGTGGAGCACAATCTGCATCAGGAGGTCGCCCAGCTCGTCACGAAGTTTGCCCGTATCCCCCTCGTCCAGAGCCTCCAGCACCTCGTAGCACTCGGCAAGCAGGTTTTCGCGGAGAGAGGCATGGCTCTGCTTGCGGTCCCAGGGGCAGCCGTCGGGCGCTCTTAATCTGGCGATAATATCTACCAGGGCCTGAAACTGGCTCAAATCCTCAGGCAAAGAAGCCTCCTTTTGTTATGCCGATTATACAGGCGGCAGTAACCTGAGGCAACCGCGTTTAAGATAGCACCGCCCCGATAAAATCCCTCTGCCCCCTCAAAAACTCGGCGGCGGATAAGACCTGCTTCCCCTCCAGCTGCACCCTCAAAACGCCCAGGACCCCATCCCCACAAGAGACGCCAAAAGCCGCCCCCGAGGTCAGCGCCACCACCCGCCCCGCCTTGGCGGTCTTCTCCGGGGGCAAAGGCACCGCTTCAATAACCTTAAGCCGCTTCCCCCGCCACTTTGTGTAACACCCCGGCCAGGGGTCAAAAGCCCGCACCCGCCGCCATAGAGCAATAGCCGGCAGGTGCCAGTTAATCTCAGCCTCTTCCTTGGTGATGGCCGCGGAGTAGCTGGCCCCGGCTTCATTCTGGGGCTGGGGGGTTCTCTCGCCCCTCGTCCAGCAGAGCAAGACCTCCCCCAGCAACCTGGCTCCCAGCCAGGAGAGCTTGGCGGTGAGCGAGCCGGTGGTATCCCGGGCGAAAATGGGAATCTGCGCCCTGGCTAATACCGGACCGGTATCCAAGCCAGCGTCCATCACCATAATGCTCACCCCGCTAAAATCATCGCCAGCCAGGATAGCCGAGGCTACCGGCGAGGCGCCTCGGAACCTGGGCAGCAGCGAAGGGTGGATATTAAGGCACCCCAGGCGGGAGATGGCCAGAACCGGCTGGGGCAGAATCTGAGCAAAGGCAGCCACCACGATAACATCGGGGGCAAAGCCAGCTACTTGCTCCACCACCCCCGCCTCTTTCAAGCTCAGCGGTTGCACCACCGGAAGCTTGCGGGCTAGCGCCGCCCTCTTTACCGGGGAAGAGGCTAAACCGCGCCCCCGGCCCGCCGGCCTGTCCGGCTGGGTATAAACCGCCACCACCTCATAGTCATCCAGCAGGCGCTCCAGAGGGGGGACGGCAAACTGGGGGCTACCCATGAAAATAACTCTCAATTTTTTGCCTCCACGGACTAAAATTTTAACACTAAAACTTTTTGCCAACAAGCTAGCATTTTATATCTATCAGCTCGATATCGAGCAAAAGAACAAGCCCGATGGACTTAGCAAGGGAAAAGGGGGGTCAAGAATCGCCAACAATCAGCACCAAAAAGTTTGCCATCAAAAAAGCAGGCCATTATTCTATTAACACGCCCCTGATTTTCCACCCTCTAAGCCTCTATCTAAAGCTGCTTATCTTTCCCCCGCCTGGGGCCTTTGGTGGCTTTAATCTGTAACCAGAGAAAGGAATTTTATGGGAGCCAGGTCAGCTCAAGAAATCTGGGAAGCCGCTTTAGGCGAACTACAGGTCCAGGTAACCAAGTCATACTACCGCACCTGGCTGGAAAAAACCAGCGGCTTGAGCTATCAGGATAACCAGTTTGTCGTCGGGGCTCCCAATACCTTTGTCGCTGAATACCTGGAGGCGAACCAGCGCTCTTTGATTGAAAAAACGCTCATCGGTCTTACCCAGCCCGACATCAAGCTCCTCTTCCGGGTAAGCCCGGGCCCGGAGGCGGCGCCGCCAGCGATAACCCGCCCCCGCCCCGGCATAAAATATACCTTTGATTCCTTTGTGGTGAGCAACAGTAACCGCCTAGCCTACGCGGCGGCTGTGAGTGTGGCTGAAAACCCAGGGCGTAGCTATAATCCCCTATTCCTCTACGGGGGAGTGGGGCTGGGGAAGACCCACCTGCTGCAGGCCATTTACCATGCGGCTCAGGCTAACAACTTCCGGGCGCTCTATGTCAGCGCCGAGCAGTTTACCAACGAGTTTGTCAGTGCCATCAGGGAGAAGAGCACCGAGGAGTTCCGCACTAAATTCCGCAGTGTTGATATCTTGTTGATAGATGACATCCAGTTTATCAGCGGCAAGGAGCAGACCGAGGAGAGCTTTTTCCACACCTTTAACGAATTGCACAATGCCCACCGCCAAATTGTTCTTACCAGCGACCGCCCCCCCAAGTCCATGCCCCGGCTGGGCGACCGGCTCTGCTCCCGCTTTGAATGGGGGCTAATCGCCGATATTCAACCGCCTGATTTTGATACCCGTCTGGCTATCCTGCAGACTAAAGCCGAGCAGGAAAAAGCGGATGTACCCCCGGAAGTTTTGGAGTTTATCGCGGGTCGCATTCACCAGAACATCAGGGAGCTGGAGGGTTCCCTGCACCGGGCTATCGCCTACGCCCGTTTGTTTAGAGCTCTGCTCACCCCCGAGCTTGCCGCCCGGGCACTGGAGGATATTGCCAGCAAGAGCGCCCCGGTTACCCCCCAGCTGGTGATAGAGACGGTGGCTGATAGCTTCAAGCTCTCCCCCGCCGACTTAAAGGGGCGGAAGAGAGACCGGCAAACTGCCCAGGCACGGCAGGTGGCTATGTACCTCCTCAAGGAAGCGACCAACTGCACGCTGGCCCAAATCGGGCTGGAGCTGGGTAACCGAGACCATGCCACCGTCATCCACGCCTCCCGAAAGATAGCCGGCGATATGGATAACGACCCGTACTTAAGGCGTAAAGTCCTCGACATCCAGCAGGTAATAAACCTAAAGCAAAGCTCCCAGAGTTATTAACAAGGGTTATCACCGCAAATCAACCATTTATAAACAAGCCCGCCCCACCCCAAACAGGCTGTGGTGGATAGCTGCGGCTAATTTGTGGAAAAGTCTAAATACTTTAGCTTGGACTTAACTCCTTTTTGGCCAAAGCTAGAAGCACCAGCTAGCACCAAACAGCCTGTGGTATTATAATTAGTGTTATTAACCATAGACTTGAAGTATATATTAGGATAATACTTAATAAGGCTTAGAAAATTGTTTATAAAGCATGGAGTGGCAATATGTTTGACCGGACAGAGATAGCGGTAAAGGCCGGGGATGGGGGTGACGGTATAATAAGCTTCCGCCGGGAGAAGTTTGTTCCCTTTGGAGGTCCAGATGGCGGTGATGGCGGTGACGGCGGCGATGTCATCGTCAGGGCGGAGGGGGGGGTTACTAACTTAAGGATATTCAGGCAGAAAGGGCACTTTCGAGCCACCAGCGGTGGCAACGGTGGGGGTCAGAAAAAGCACGGGCGGCGGGGAAAGGATGCGGTACTGGCCGTGCCGGTGGGGACGGTGGTCTCTTATAAGCTACAGATAGCCGGTGATAGCCTCATCGCCGACCTGGACCAGCCAGGGCAGCAGGTAGTGGTGGCTAAGGGGGGCAGGGGAGGCTTGGGCAATGCCCGCTTTGCCACCTCGACCAACCAGGCGCCGCAGATTGCCGAGAAGGGGGAAGCCGGCGAGGAGAATTCCATAATCCTGGAGCTCAAGCTCATTGCCGATGTCGGCCTTATCGGTTATCCTAATGTGGGCAAGTCGACATTACTGGCCGCGGTTTCGGCGGCCAAGCCCAGGATAGCCAGCTATCCCTTCACCACCCGGGAGCCGGTTCTGGGGGTGGTTGAAGTCGGCAGGTTTAGCTTCGTCCTGGCTGAGATTCCGGGGTTGATAGATGGCGCTCACCTGGGGAAAGGGTTAGGCCACGACTTCCTGCGCCATATTGTGCGCACCCGCGTGCTCATCCACCTCATCGACGGTAGCTCTTCGTCTCCGGCGGAGGATATGGTGAGGGTGAATACCGAGCTCAGCCTCTTCGACTCAGCCCTGGCTAAGAAGCCGCAGCTGGTGGCGGTAAATAAGATTGACCTGCCCCCGGTCAAGGCCCGGCTGGATGAAATAAAGAAAAGCTTTGCCACTATCGGCACCAGGGCTTTTTTCGTCTCCGCGGCTAGCGGCCAGGGCACACTAAAGCTTATGGAGGAGGCGATGAAGATGCTCCGCGGAGCCGCCGCAAGCAAGGCGGGTGGCAAGAAGCCGACAAAGGTCTTTCGCCCCAGACCTTACCGGAGGGCGGAATGAATATCGGGGTATTGGGGGGAACCTTTGACCCCATTCATGTCGGTCACCTGCTGGTGGCTGAGGAGGCGAGGGCTAAGCTGGAGCTGGCTGAGGTTCTTTTTGTGCCCGCCGGTGAGCCGTGGCTTAAGGCAAATAACGCTATCTCGCCGGCTAAACACCGGGTGGAGATGGTGCGTCTGGCTATCGCTGGTAAACCATACTTTAAGCTATCCACCATGGAGATAGAGAGAGCTGGCCCTACTTATACCGTTGACACCATCGCCGAGCTTGGGGCTCAACTGGGTGCCGGCGATGAGCTATTTTTTATTCTGGGCTGGGATAACCTAAATCAGCTCCCCCGCTGGCGGGAGCCCTCAAGGCTGGTAAAGCTCTGCCGGCTGGTGATTGTCCCCAGGGTGGACTCTCCCATCCCTGACCTCGGTTCCCTGGAAGCGGCGATACCCGGTTTATCTCGGCGGGTTATCCGGCTTGACGAGCCAAGGATAGACGTTAACGCTTCCGAAATCAGGCGGATGGTTGCAAAGGGTCTATCAATTCACAAACTTGTCCCCGAGGCGGTGGAGAGGTATATCAGAGAGCAGAGGCTGTACGCGAAGGGGTAAACTTCTAGATATCCAGATTTTTAACGCTGCGGGCGTGCGCCTGGATGAAGGCTTTTCTTGGTGGCACTTCGTCGCCCATCAGAACATGGAAGATGCGGTCGGCTTTGGCGGCATCCG
>CAZQXA010000057.1:4483-7596 GCA_964597155.1 uncultured Dehalococcoidales bacterium | reverse complement strand
TTTTTTACCCCCACCCCCAAAAAAAAAAATTACAGGGTTTCCCCTTCTGGGGGGGGGGTGGGGGGGGAAGAAGACGCTCGCTAGAAGGGGAATGGGCTTGTAACCCCTTTAGCTACTGTTTACGCTTCCACCTTATTATTGTGCTTTCAGGGGTATCCTCAAGGGTTATGCCCATCTCATCTAGCTTAGCCCGAATCTTGTCGGCTTCCTGCCACTTCTTTGCCTTGCGGAGTCTCTCGCGCTCTTCAACAAGAGATTTAATCTCTGGGGGCAGTTGCGCTTCTGTGGCCACGGTAGGAGCCAGAGCAGACGCTGTTGCTGAGGCTGTTGGTGCTTCTATATAAACATCACGTCGTCTTAAACCTAAAATAGCTCGCAGTGATAAGAGAGTGTTTTGAGCATTAGCAAAACTAACACCCGCATCGCCAGCTTCGTTTATTTTCCGGGCTAAATCAAATAGACCCGCCAATGCCTGCGGGGTATTGAAATCATCATCCATCGCTTCGATAAACTGTTTTTGGTAAGGCTCAGCATCGAGGGCTTTGCCCTTACCTCCGGTTGGGTCATCTCTAGAAATCACCCGTGCTATTCTTTCAGCCCCCTTCTCCGCTGCCTCCAGCCCTTCCTCAGAATAAGTAAGCGGACTGCGGTAGTGGGAGCTCAGGATAAAGATGCGGATGGCATCGGGGCTGTACTTACTCAAAGCTTCCTTGATGGTAACCAGGTTGCCCAGGGACTTGCTCATTTTTTCTTCGCCCAGCTGCACCAGCCCGTTATGCAGCCAGTATTTAACGAATGGCTTTTTGCCGGTGAAGCTCTCCGACTGGGCAATCTCGTTCTCGTGGTGGGGGAAGATTAAGTCCTGCCCGCCGCCGTGGATATCGATTTGGTCGCCGAGGTACTTTAGGGACATAGCGCTGCACTCAATATGCCAGCCCGGCCTGCCCTTTCCCCAGGGAGATTCCCAGTATGGCTCCCCCGGCTTCGATGCCTTCCACAGGGCAAAGTCCATAGCGTCTTCTTTTTCTTCACTACCCATAGCGCCCTCGGCGGCTCTCATTGACTCCAGGCTGCGGTGGGAGAGCTTGCCGTAGTCAGGGACATTCCTCACCCGGAAGTAGACGCTACCCCCCGCGGGATAGGCATAGCCCTTATCTATCAAGCCCTGGATTACCTCGATAATCTTGGGGATTTCGGCGGTGGCTCTGGGATAGACATCCGTCTCCGCCCTGACAATGTTCAATGCTTTCATATCTTCATCAAAGCTGTCGGTGTATTGTTTCACCAGTTCATGGGTTGAAACTCCGCGCTGGTTGGCCCGGTTGATAATCTTATCGTCAATATCGGTGACGTTCTGCACATACTTGACCTTAAAGCCGCGGAAGCGGAGGTAGCGCCGGATGACATCAAAGATGATGTAGCTCATGGCGTGGCCGATGTGGGCGTCGTCATAGGGAGTGACCCCGCAGACGTACATCCTGACCTCATCCTTCACTTGTGAAGGATGAGGGGCAAACTCCTCCTTCTTCCCGGAGAGGGTGTTATATACCTTCATTTTTTCTTCCTGCTGAAGCTCGTGCGCTTCTCCAGCCTGGCGATTCTTTTTTCCAGGTTTTCCAGCTTCTCTCCTATGGGGTCGGGCAGCCTCTCCACGGTATCGGTATCGGGGTTCCTCACCGCCACCACCCTTCCCGGCACGCCGACCACGGTAGCATTAGCCGGCACTGAATCGACTACCACCGAGCCGGCACCCACCTTGGTATTATCGCCGATGGTGATGTTCCCGATGAGCTGTGCCCCCACCCCGACCACCACGTTGTCGCCCAGGGTGGGGTGGCGCTTTGTCCGCTGGTGACTGGTGCCGCCCAGGGTTACCCCCTGATAGAGAGTAACGTTGTCGCCAATAACCGAGGTCTCGCCGATGACCACGCCCATACCGTGGTCGATAAAAAAGCCATCCCCGATTTTAGCCCCGGGGTGGATTTCAATGCCGGTAAGAAAGCGGCTGGTGTGGGAGATGAGGCGGGGTAGTACCGGGATATGCCAGCGGAAAAGGGTATGGGCTAGGCGGTGGAACTGGCGGGCGTGAAATCCGGGGTAAGCCAGCAGCACCTCCAGGGTGCTGACCGCTGCCGGGTCGTGGGCGAAGACGGCCTTGATGTCCTTTCTTATGCCGCTGCAAAGTCCCATTAAATCATTCTCCGGCTATTAAGGCTATGGCCTGAGCCTCAATCCCCCTCCCTTTGCCAACACAGCCCAGGGTGTTGGCCGTGCTTGCCTTCACGCTTACCCGGCTTGCTTCAATACCGAGGGTCTGGCTCAAGTTTTGCCGCATCTTTTCGATAAAACCCGATAGCTTAGGCTCCTCAGCGATAACGGTGGCGTCAATATTGACTATTCGCCAGCCATTTTCTTTAAGCTTATCGTTTGTCGTTTTAAGCAGGGCCAGGCTGGAGACGCCCTTGTACTGAGGTTCGCCGGCGGGAAAATGGCTCCCCCTATCCCCCAGAGCTGCCGCCCCGAGCAGGGCGTCAATAACAGCGTGGGTGAGCACATCGGCATCACTCCAGCCTTCAAGCCCCTTTTTAAATGGTATCTCCACCCCGCCGATAACAAGCCTTTTCCCCTTGACCAGGGGGTGGGTATCATAGCCAATGCCTACTCGCAACTTAGTTTCCATGCTTCTTTAACAAAACCTCAGCTAAAGCCAGGTCGTCAGGATTGGTTATCTTTATATTATCATAGGCGCCCATATACAGCTTAACCTTATAGCCCAGTCTCTCCACCAGCGAGGCGTCGTCGGTAACCTCACCCTTTGCCTTTTTATAGGCCTGGGCTATTATATCAAAGCGAAAAACCTGCGGCGTCTGCACCGCCCACAGGTTCTGGCGGAGCGGCGTCTGCTGCACTATTCTATCATCGCCGGCAATCTTTATGGTATCGGTGACGGGAAGGGCGGCTACAGCGGCACCGGTATCTTTAGCTTCGCTTAAGCCCCGCTCAATCAGGTCTTTAGTTACCAGCGGGCGGGCGCCGTCGTGGATTACCACCCATTGGCAGTCTTTAAGCTGCTTTAGCCCCGCCGCCACCGAGTCCTGCCGCCTTTTTCCCCC
>CAZQXA010000057.1:0-4383 GCA_964597155.1 uncultured Dehalococcoidales bacterium | reverse complement strand
AGTCTTTAAGCTGCTTTAGCCCCGCCGCCACCGAGTCCTGCCGCCTTTTTCCCCCGGCGCAGACCTCAAACGGCTTGGATAGTCTTTCTCTGGCTATCAACTGCTGGCACTTTTCCAGGTTCTTTCGGCCCACCACCACTATTATCTGGTCAATTGAGCTGCAGCTATCAAAGGCATTTAGCACATGGACTAAAGCCGGCTTTCCCCTCAGCGGGGCAAAGACCTTATCTATACCGTCCATCCGCCGACTCTCGCCGGCAGCGGCGATGATGGCGCATACCCGAAGACTCTTTATCTACCTCACCCCCTTTATCCCCCTCTCCTTCAAAGGAGAGGGGGAAGAGTTTTGAAGAGAGGGGTACCACCCCTCTCTTACTTATACTCCCCCTTCCTTTTGTAAAGGAAGGGGGCCAGGGGGATAGATTTCTAAACTACCTCATAATATTTTAAGGTGAGACGATGTTTAATTAGAAGGATTATAATACCAGATTTATTATCAAAGTTACTGCAGCCGTAAATAGGGCAGCAATGGTAGCAGTTATAATCGCTATTAATAGCTGGTCTTTGTTTCTTTTCCAGAAGGTGTCTTCTTCCCTTTTTCTTTCAAAGATTACGATAGTGGAGTACCATCCGAAGGTAAGTTTACATAAGAGTATTGCGGAAAAAATACTAAGTAATAGCAGGCCAAGGCATAGCCAAGCGGAACTCACCAGGTCTTTGGAAAAAGTGAATATCATCCCCGTGAAGGAACCAATAGTTATTATGCCATTGAGGGCAAAAGCCCAAAAGCTAGTCAAGAAACGCCCCATAAGAACCTTGCGCTTACTGATGATGTTCGCTATTTCTGACAGGATAACCCGGTTGTAGGCCGAATCTTCAGCAAAATAGATTTCGGCAGAGTTAGCAAAGAATTTAATCCTAAGATAAGGCTCAAAGCACTCTATTAATAGGTGGTGTGTTTTCTTCATTCCCAACTTCTTAAGTTGTTTGATGCTCTTCATCTTGTAGTCTTCGGCAATAATATTGGTGCTTTTAACCCTTTGCTTTAGAATGGCACAAATAGACTCCAGGTCATCAAAGTAGAGTTCAACAGGTGGGAATGACTTTTTAAGTGGTTTCTTTATTTTGCGCATGAGTTTGCTCCGCACTAGTGTATTTGGAGGCTACGCCTCTCCTGTTCTCTTCCCCACCAGCCCCACCTTTATCGCCTCCCTTAAAGTGCTTGCCGTTAAAAGCTCGATGTTTTTAGGGGCTTTAATCTGGGCGCTGGTCTTGGGCACCAGGCAGCGCTCAAAGCCCAGCCGGGCGGCTTCAGCCACCCTCCGCTCCAGTTGGGAGACGGCTCGTAGTTCCCCGCTCAAGCCAACCTCTCCCACCACTACCAGCCCGGGGTCAACAGCCACATCGCGGGCGCTGGAGGCGATAGCTAAAGCAATGCCCAGGTCAGCCGCCGGCTCGGCAATTTTAAGCCCGCCGGTGACGTTGACAATAATATCCTGGCTAGCCAGCTTCAAGCCGGCCCGCTTGGTCAGCACGGCCGTAATCAGCAGCAATCGGTTGAAGTCAATGCCGTTGGCGGTGCGCCGGGGCAGTCCGAAGGCGGTGGGGGTGGTCAGGGCTTGAATCTCCACCAGCAATGGGCGGCTGCCCTCCAGGGTGGGCACCACCGCCGAGCCGATGGCTTCCCCCCAGCGCTGGGAGAGGAAGGCTTTTGACGGATTGTCCACCTCCACCAGCCCCTGCTCCTTCATTTCAAAGACGCCCACCTCGTTGGTGGAGCCGAAGCGGTTTTTCACCCCGCGCAGAACCCGATAGGCGCTGAAAGGCTCACCCTCAAGGTAGAGCACCACATCAACGATATGCTCCAGTACCCTGGGACCGGCGATAGAGCCGTCCTTGGTCACATGCCCGGCAATGAAAACGGGCACGGCCTTGGGCTTGGCCCAGTGCATCAGCCTCAGGGTGCACTCCTTCACCTGGCCCACGCTGCCCGCCGCCGAGTCCAGCTCGGGGAGGGAGACCGCCTGGATGGAATCGATGATTACCAGCGATGGCGCTAGTTGCTCCAGGTGGCTTAGGATAGCGCCGAGGTCGGTCTCGGCCAGCAGGTAAAGCCCCTCCCCCCTCACCCCCAGGCGCTCCGCCCTGAGCCTGATCTGGGAAAGCGATTCCTCGCCGGAGACATAAGCCACCTTGCCCCCAGCCTGTGCGGCTAAAGCCGAGACCTGGAGCAGAATGGTGGATTTGCCAATGCCGGGGTCGCCCCCGATGAGCACCAGCGAGCCGGCAACCACTCCTCCCCCCAGCACCCGGTTGAACTCAAGGAGGGGTAGGGGAAGGCGGTCAGAGGTACTGGTTTTCACCTGGGATAGCTCCTGGGGTGGGTTTTCCAGAGCGGCGATGCTGGCTGGAGCAAAAGAGACCATAGTCTCTTCAAAGCTGTTCCACTCCTGGCAGTTAGGGCAGCGCCCCAGCCATTTCAGGCTCTCCTTGCCGCAGTTCTGGCAGACAAAGATAGTTCTGGAGCTGGTTTTATCTGATTTGGCCACGGAATAACTTTACTTCATTTCTAGGAGCAAAGCAATAATAGCCAACAGCTTTGAAGAGTCTTCGACCTAAACTTATGATAGTGGGGGTATATTCATTCCGGCCAATATTGCCAGCATTACTGAAGCTGCCATCACCGAGCCAATCTGCCCACCGGTATTGGCACCGATAGCATGCCACAGCAGGAAACTCCTCGGGTTTGCCCTCTGCCCCTCTTTCTGCACCACTCTAGCTGACATCGGGAAAGCCGAGGTGCCGGCGGCACCAATCAGAGGATTTATCTTACCCTTGGTGATCACGCGCATCAGTTTCCCCAGCAGGACACCAGTTACCGTATCCAGAGAAATAGCCGCCAGCCCGAGTAGGAATATGAGGATAGTCTGCCACTGCAGGAAATTGCCAGCGAGCATGGAGCAGCCAATACACAGCCCGAGAAGAAGGGTCACCGCATTGACCAGGGCGCCGGAAGAGACATCAACCAAGCGGCCAACCACCCCCGATTCCTTGAGGAAATTCCCCAGCATCAACATTCCCATCAGGGGGGCTCCCATTGGCGCAATCAACATGCATATTAAGCCGCCGACAATGGGGAAAAGAATCTTGACCCGCCTGGATACCTTCTTCTCCCCATAAGCCATTACCACCTGACGCTCAGCCTTGGTGGTCATTAGCCGCATAATTGGTGGCTGGATAATGGGCACCAGAGACATATAAGAGTAAGCGGCAATGGAGACTGCCGGCAGTAGCGCCGGGGCGTATTTTGAGGTGACATAGATTGCCGTTGGACCATCGCAGGCGCCGATTACCGCGATTGATACCGCTTCCTGTCGGACGAAGCCCAGCGACAGGGCAAGGAGGAGGGTTAGGAAAATCCCGAACTGCCCCGCCGCCCCAAAGATAAGCACACTGGGGTTAGCCAGGAGGGGGCCGAAATCAATCATTGCCCCCAGCCCGATGAAGATAAGGCAGGGGAATACCTCAGTGAGGATGCCAGCCTTGTAGATAATATTGAGCACCCCGCCTTCGTCGCTGGCGGCAAGCCCGGCGAGGGGAAGGTTACCCAGGATTACCCCAAAGCCGATAGGGATTAAAAGCAGCGGCTCAAAGCCTTTGGCTATCGCCAGATAAAGGAGGACACACCCCAGCAATATCAAGAGGCCGCTTTGCCAGGTGAGATGGCTAAAACCTGATATTAAGGCTGACCAAACATCAGTCCACGACATATAAAACCCTTACTTGCCCTCTTCCTTCTTTTCTTCCTTGTAAGGGAAGAACTTGTCCAGGAGTTTGATTACCAGGGTTAGGATGTAGAGGGTCAAGAAGGTAACCCCCATCCCGGCCAGGGTCATTGTTAGCCCGAATGCCCAATCTTTCATATTCCACCTAACCTAGAAGACAATATTATTACAAGAACCACCGAAAGTAAATACTGGTTTCTCTTTTGGCTATTTTTCCTTCTTTTTCTTAAGGTCTGCTGCTGTTTCTTCTGGCTTCTTCTTAGGCAGAACAATAGAGGCTACTATGGAACCCGCCAGAATGGCGACCACTACTCCTAAAGAAATTGACACCGGTATCGGGAAGACATCGCTTAACAGCATCTTGACGCCGACAAAGGCAAGGACGACGCAGATGCCGGTGGAAAGGAAACGGAAGAGATAAAAAAGCCCGGCCAGGGCAAAGAAAAGGGCTCGCAAGCCCAGAATGGCAAATATGTTAGAGGCGTAAACGATAAGAGGGTCACGGGTAATGGCTAATACTGCCGGGACCGAGTCCGTAGCGAACATTATGTCCATGGTCTCAATGGCTATCAGGACAATGATAAGGGGCGTGGCAAAA